>NZ_CP028924.1:307531-615063 GCF_003061515.1 Colwellia sp. Arc7-D | reverse complement strand
GATTACACCCGAATTTCTTAAACAACAGCGCATAGACCAAGATGCCATTGATGGCACTATTCAAAATCCTCGACAATTGATGGGGAAAACCTTACAGGTAAATAAATCTGGTGGTAGTGCCGTGTTTGCTCGTGATTTAAAGCAACCAGAAAAAAAATCATTATCTCATGCGATCCCACCAGGACGAGTACTGTATACCTTAGACCACTTACAAAAAGGTTTGCCTTATGGACAATTAGGCGACGGTGACCGCTTCGATGTTATCGTTAAAAGCCGTAACGGTGTTAGAACAGTAGCGCGTGACGTACAACTCATCGGCATTAATCATCCTGCAGCAGTAAAAGCAGAGGCCAATGGGCTGAAAAATATGTTGATGCCTAAAAATAAACAAGCACAAAGCCAAGCAGGTATATCATTAGTTGTGGCGGTTCGCCCTTCCGATGTATATCCCCTAGCTAGCATCAGTGCCAGCGACCGTGTATCGATGATTTTTCACAGTGCATACGATCTGGCGCAAGGTACTCAGCAAAATATTGATCCAAAACAGCGTTTTCGCCAAGTAGAAATGGTCGCCGGTGTTCAACGTTCAAGCGTAAGAGTGTTTAATTAAGTTCATATTATATAGCTAATAAATGTAACTCTCTGGTGCTCTCCAGAGCCTTTGCCCTGGCCAGTTTATTTATTGTTCCGGGCTTTTTTAGTTAAGAACTTAGCTCACATAAGACAATGATAAACCATTGCACTAGCTTTACCCATAACTTTTAAACATAACTTTTAAACATATCAAGTGACACAAGCTTTGTAACTTACTCACAAACGTTAAAATTAACACTCAATCAATTTAAAATATTATTTACCTATATTCACAATTAGCTCAAAGAAAGCATGCTCAGCGCATAAATAGTTTAGCTATACATTCAACGAGGTAACATATGAAAAAATTTATAAAAGTTAGCAGTTGTAGCGTAATGGTATTATTTATTTGTTTACCATTATTCACTTCAGATATTGTTCTGAAAAAAATGGAGCAATTATTTATGGTTTCAGCTTGGGTAACGAAAGCCGAGCTAGCCGCAGGCCAAACTATTACGGCTGATTTATTGACTGAAGCTTACATTAAACCCAAGAAAATATATGGTTCAATCCAAAGTCATGACAAACTGATTGGTCAAACACTTACTGTATATAAACCAGCGGGTAGTACGATTTATCTTAATGAGGTTGTTATGTTCGAAACGATTACAAGGTAAATGCATTAAAAAAACTGATAACTTATTATTGTCCAATCCAAGCACCTTCCTTGTTCGTGTCACTAGCTTTTAACTTTATTAATCTCAAATAATACGTTATCACTCTCATTTTGAAAATATAAACAATTGTATTGAAAGTGATTTGCAAAATGCAAATCAGAATCTATTTATGCCCAACATCTTCGTCATACTCAATGACATAAAAAACAATAAAAATATTTTATCACTCTGTTTTATATGAGTTTTTAATTATTTACTGAGTTTTAACTTACATTTGGCACAGCCCTAGCATTATCTAGTACAAGCTCAACCACATTAATTGGTGAGTGTACTAAACAACTAATTAAAATCACCCGAGGTAATAATTATGAAATTTATTAAAAACAAGCAAGCAATGAAAAAGAAGCAAGGCGGATTTGTGATGACATCAGAGTTATTACTGTTATCCACTACTATCGTTATTGGCTTAGTTGTCGGTTTAACTACCATGCGTGATGCCGTAACGGCTGAAATGGAAGATGTCGCTGAAGCTATTGGCTCACTCGACCAAAGTTATGCTTACGATGGTATTAAAAACGCAGAAGGTACTGCTGAAATTAGTGGCTCTGGCTTTATTGATGCCGTAGATACAAATGCTGGTGACGGTGCGACATTTGAATTCATTAATACTGACTTTTCTGAGTCGGCGTCTGCTATCAGTGGCACGCCAAGTGCTGGTGCTAACTCATCTAGTAATGTGGGTAGCCTGAAAAACTAATGAGACATCGCTTATAGACGGAGTCGCACAAAAGTTGTTTCCGTCTTAAGCGTCTACTTTTAACTAACTAATGAGGTGATATATGAAAAGTACGTTCACAGGTGGCGCAACTGGCGCCATGCTCCTTTTCACTGTATCAGGTATGTTAGCCTCAGCACTCGGCGTTCGTCAGTATGACAAATTGAGTACTGATATGGCCTGGACCATCAGTGCTGACATGTCTGCCGGTCAAGTGATTACACCCGAATTTCTTAAACAACAGCGCATAGACCAAGATGCCATTGATGGCACTATTCAAAATCCTCGACAATTGATGGGGAAAACCTTACAGGTAAATAAATCTGGTGGTAGTGCCGTGTTTGCTCGTGATTTAAAGCAACCAGAAAAAAAATCATTATCTCATGCGATCCCACCAGGACGAGTACTGTATACCTTAGACCACTTACAAAAAGGTTTGCCTTATGGACAATTAGGCGACGGTGACCGCTTCGATGTTATCGTTAAAAGCCGTAACGGTGTTAGAACAGTAGCGCGTGACGTACAACTCATCGGCATTAATCATCCTGCAGCAGTAAAAGCAGAGGCCAATGGGCTGAAAAATATGTTGATGCCTAAAAATAAACAAGCACAAAGCCAAGCAGGTATATCATTAGTTGTGGCGGTTCGCCCTTCCGATGTATATCCCCTAGCTAGCATCAGTGCCAGCGACCGTGTATCGATGATTTTTCACAGTGCATACGATCTGGCGCAAGGTACTCAGCAAAATATTGATCCAAAACAACGCTTTCGCCAAGTAGAAATGGTCGCCGGTGTTCAACGTTCAAGCGTAAGAGTGTTTAATTAAGTTGGTACTAACCAGAGAAGGGAGATAAATCATGTTATCGTCAAAGACATTAAATTTTACCACAACAAACACAACTGAAATAGACACTAGCCGCTTGCGAGAGCTACGTCGTTTTCTGCATAATCGTCTTATTGATGGAATGGAAGAAGAAGGTATTCATCTATTAAAAGATCCTCAACGATTAGCAAACCGTCTTGATGAGTTATTGACAGACATTCGCCCAAAACTAGAACCAGCACTAAGCTTGGACGAGATAAGCCTTTTACGCCAAGAAATTATGCAAGAATTAACCGGCATGGGACCTATTTCAGGTCTGATGAGTGAAGCTGGTATTACCGATATTCTAATTAATGGTCCAGATGAAATCTGGGTAGATAAAAATGGCCGTTTGACTCGCACTGACTTACAGTTTGATAATGAAAGTCATTTACGTCTATTTTTAGATCGTATTATTGGAGCTCAAGGACGCCAGTTAGATGCTCGACAACCGATGGTGGATGCCAGGTTACCTGATGGCAGTCGTTTACATGCCATTATCCCGCCGTTGTGTGAAACCGGTCCCATTGTCTCTATTCGACGTTTTCACTCTGAAAAGCTAACCGCCGATCAATTAGTAGACAAAGGCTTTTTAAGTCAAACAATGCTAGATTTTTTAGAGCTTTCAGTAGCTTCAGGGATCAACATCGTTATTGCAGGCAGCGCAGGTGCAGGTAAAACCACCTTACTTAATGTAATTTCTGGTTTCATTCCCGTCAGTGAACGTATTGTTACAGTTGAAGAAACCGCAGAATTACAACTAAACCATCCTCATGTTATCCCATTAGAATCTCGTCACGTAAACAGTGAAGGTTTTGGTGCAGTAACCTTAAGTGACCTAGTAAGAAACGCACTGCGTATGCGAGCCGATAGAATAGTTGTTGGTGAAGTACGAGGTATTGAGGTACTAGACATGCTACAAGCTATGAATGTTGGGCATGACGGTAGTCTTACTACCTTACATGCAAACAGCCCCAAAGATGTCATTAGCCGCATGGAAACCTTAGCCTTAATGGGCGAACGTGGTTTTTCGCGAGATGCTATTCGGCAGATGATTGCAGCATCAGTACAGTTAATCGTACAAGTAATGCGCTTTCGTGATGGTAGCCGACGCATTGTTAGTATCAGTGAGTTAGTTCGCCATGATGATAAAAACGAAATTCGTGAATTATTTACTTTTCGTCATGATAACGATAGCGCATTAGATACAATCAGTGGTCGCCATATCAGCCTAGGTCAACAAACCGAGTTAGCCGCTAAAGTAGAGGCTAAAGGCTACACCGGTGACTTGTTCGATGCTTTATTGACGGCAGATTACTTATGTTAAATGTTGAATTAATTGCCTTAAGCCTTTGCTCATCAGTTATGTCTTTTATTGTGTTGACTTGGTGGCGTAAAAGATCTCACCGTAAGGAAGAGTCAGCAAGCTCAGAAGTTAACGCAAAAGTTCCCTCTACCTTAGCAGGTTGGTTAAAAACGCTTAACCTTAACTTACCCGTTTGGTCAGTTGTTATTGGTATAGCGCTTATTGCAACAACTATATTCATGCTGCTATTAGAGGTATTTCCTGGTCACCTACCTGTGGCAAGTATTGCCGCGATGGCTGCTATAGTATTTTGTTTTAATAGTATTAGTGATGCGGCTAAACGAAAGATAAAAAAGATTGAAAAAGATTTAGCTGAAGCTCTAGATATGATGAAGGCAGCATTAAGTAGTGGGCAATCTCAACATCAAGCGATTCTTATGGCGGCACAATCCAGTAAAGGCCAAGTTAAATTAGAGTTAACCGAAATGCTGGATAGATTAGATATGGGGTGTAGCCCAGAAACAGCCGTTGTGCGCTTAACAACAAAGTATAATTGTGTCGCTACACGTTTGTTTGCGCAAGTCGTTATCGCCCGGTATCAATCGGGGAGTGATTTAACTTTTATGCTAAATTCGGTGAATCAGATCATCAGAGATCGCCAACGTCACCAAATACAAATAGACACTCACTTATCGGGCACTCGTTATGCTGCTATGTTATGTGGTGTATTACCTTACATATTGATCCCTATATTATTATGGCAACAACCGGGTTGGTTTGACGCTTTATTACAACACCCCTCTGGGCCTACTTATTTAGGCGGGGCGTTATTTTTACAATTTAGTGGCTATTTATGGTTACGCCGTATTGCGAGGATAGAACAATGAATATGTTTAGTACCATTGATATTATTTTTCTGTTAATGCTGTGTTTATCACTATACCTATTAGTGCAAGTTCTTAAGCAAGAAAAAAGCTTAATTGAAGAACCTTTTACCCATAAAAAAAAGCAATACCTTATATATCCAGATAAACTAGTTCGTCAATGTGGTATACCATCTGCTCGTTATTGGTTATGGTATTGGGCAGTGAAATGGGGCAGTGTTGCAGTTATCAGCTTTTTATTGCTTGAGTTTTTTAATAGCTCTCTACTAGTTAGCTGTGGAGCTGTATTAGCTTTTTTTCTACTGGATATCAGCTTGTTGCTAAAGCGTAACGCTCGACGTAACCAGATAAAACTTTCATTAGTATTTTTTACAAACTTACTCATTGTCTTTCTTAAATCAGGTTTGTCACTGAGTAATGCTTTTCGTAAAGCAGGTCAATTTGGTCTTCATAAAAACAACCCATTGGCTGCCGAACTAGAGTTAATTGCTTATGAGTTAGATGCAGGTAGAGACAGAGCCGAAGCATTTGATCAACTATCAAACAGAACCGGAGTTGACTCATTAAATAAATTGGCAGTGATCATTAAGGCCGGTGTTAATGTTGGCAGCCCAGTTAGTGATGGATTACAGTCACTTGCCGATTTTCTACGCTTACAACAAGAGCAGCAGCTGACCAGTAGAATAAATCGCAAGGCGCTAGAGTCAACCTTGCCAATGGCAATGGTGTGTTTTCCAATGTTTTTTGTCTTGGTATTTTTTCCTGCTGGACAGCAAATTAGCGAGATAATGTCATTACTTGGAGAGATACTATAACGGCTGCATTACTTCGAAACCGTACATAAATGGATTAAATGAGGGAGCAATATGAATAAGTTTACGTTAGGTAGTCACTTTACGGCGAGGCAAAATAAAAAATTACAGCAAGGTTATGTCTTAACCATTGAGCTGATTTTGCTGGTTACAATTTTAGTGATCGGTAGCTTTGTTGGTATAGTGGCTGTTCGTGACGCCTTATTTAAACAAAAAGTACAACAGCTCGACAATACCATTATAGTCGCTGACGATAACGGTGTGGTATTGGGCGAAATGGTGACTTTAGATGAACATGATGCACCACAACTATTCTATATCGATCGCACATCAACGGAGCCAGAGCAAAATTATCGTGCGTTAATTGGTGTACGCGACGACAGATTTACCAGTCGAGAAGCCATTTACTACACTGAATTAAACTGCCAAGGCGACCCTTGTATCAAACCAGTGAGTAACGAAGCAATGGATGACGTTGGTGTGAGCCGATTGCCCGGTACCGGGGCGGTAAGCTATTTCCAAGCCCTTCAAGGTGCGCCTAATTATGCCATTGGTCGCTCACCAAATGGTTTACCCGGTCACTTGTTTCGTGAAACTATTCAAGCCTGTGAATTGCCTGAATTAGTCGGTGGTACCGGCTCTCCAGTTGGCTCGCGTTATATGTCACAAAAAGTGGTCACGGGAGAGCCTTGTGAATCACCGTTTGATTTACCGGTCCCTGCGGGTGAAGCTCCAATGTCTTGTGCCCCAGCAAGTAACAATAATGGTAATGGCTTAGGTGGAAAGACTGGTATCTGTGATGCTGGCTGTGGTACGAACGATAAAGGCCAGTGTGCTTGTCCAGCAGGATACTATGAAGTATCGGGGAGCTTTTTGGGTCTAGCCGATCAATGTTGCCCCAACGGTACTGATTACACATCAGCGACAGGTGGCGGCGCATTGTGCTCAGGCTTAGGTTTACGTAAGGCGCAATCGGTCGAAGATATTAATAATCCAGGACAAAATGCATTACAGTCTTTTACACCACCTTTTCAAATTAATTTACCTGCCGCAGGAGGGAGAACCGAAGGTGATGAATGGTATCCAACCCCACCTACTGGCGAAGGTAATAATTAACCCTTACCTCTTCACTTAAAGACCTTAGTTTATAAAGCAACATCGAAAAATTTATCTCGATGTTGCTTTATTCGTTTAACTATTTCTCAAGCGCATTCACCTGTGAACAAGGTGAATTGCATTTTGCACATACACTTTCTATTTTGCTTTGCATTTTGCGAATAGTCATTAAAGGCAACATACTCCCAGAAAAAGCAGGACTTTATTTTACTTAATAAACAACAAGTTAAGTTAATTGTAAATTAATTTAATTTTGTGGCCTATCAATTGCGTTAGTAGTGATACTTAAACAATAATCGGACACTTCAAAATGAATACTCACGCTAGCCAAGCTGTAGCCGTAAATAATATGCAAGTACGCACATCATCTAAAATGGATAATTTAACCACTATCATTGAAGATGCATTACAAAACCGCCATTTTTCTATGGTTTACCAACCTTTATTCTCTATGCAAACAAGTAAATTAGTCGGCTTTGAAGCATTAGTAAGATGCCAATCTCCGCAGTTTGGTTTTATTTCACCTGATAAATTTATTCCGCACGCTGAGCAAAACGGGCAAATTATTGAGCTAGGAGATTGGATATTTAAACAAGTGCTATTAGATTTAAAGCGCTTTCTACAATATGGCCTTAAAGATATTACCGTTTCTATTAATGTGTCAGCGGTACAGATTGCAGAAACCAATATTTTTGAGCAAATAATGACCTTAGTTAAAAAATTAGACATTCCAACACGCTGTATCAAACTTGAATTGACGGAAACCGCATTAATTAAAAATCCACAAGTTATTGCTAAAGTTTTTCAAGCCTTTCAACAAGAAGGCATACAGGTTTGGGTTGATGACTTTGGAACCGGTTTTGCCTCTTTAAGTTTATTACGAGAATTTAAAATTAATGGTTTAAAAATCGATAAAAGCTTTGTCGACGGTATAGCAACCTGTAATGAGGACTTTACCTTATGTAGTGCTATTATTGCCATGGCACAACGCTTAGGAATGCATATTGTTGCTGAAGGTATCGAAGATGAAACCCAACTACAGATCCTAAATCAATTAGGTTGTGATACGGCACAAGGTTATTTACTTGGACGCCCAGTCTCTATTGATGAGAACTTACGCCGTTGGGGTAGAAGTTAATAGCGATTAATTCGCTGAAGATATTTGCGTATTACATAGCATTTTGCAATAGTGTCTAAAGTGCACTCAGTTGCATCACCACTGGAGAAGTAAATGACAGATTTAATGGATCAAAGCGTTATTAAACAGATGACTGCCGATTTAGGCGAAGAGACCTGTTTACGCTTGATCAAGCTGTTTATTGACGAGATGACTGATCTACACTTAAAATTAGTGAAGGCTTTTAATGGCCTAGATAGCAACGCCATTGCTGATATTACCCATATTATTAAAAATTCAGCTGCCTTATATGGCGCCATGCCACTATCAGCAAAAGCAACACAGATAAATGATCAGCTCACTATATTGAATAATCCCTTAGCGGCCTCAGACAATATTATATTGTCGTTGATGGAAAATACCTTGTTGCAATATAACGAGAAATATAATTAAAAATTAATGGAGTTGCACAATGGCAGGTAACAAAGCTAGCCCTTTGGTTTATATCGTAGAAGACAGTGTTTCGAGTGGCGCTTTATATAGCTCACAACTAGAAAGTGTGGGTTATCAAACCCGTCATTTTGTTGATGGTTATTCCGCTTTGGTTGCCATTAAAGAAAAAATGCCCAGCGTTATTATTCAAGATGTCTGCTTACCTGATATTAGTGGTTTAGATGTTTTACAATTCGTTAATAAACAAGCATCGCCAGCTAGGGTTATTATTATTACTTCTAACAGCTCTATCGAAATTGCTGTTGATGCCATGCGCTTAGGCGGTTTTGATTTTATCGAAAAACCTTTCACCCGCGAACGTATGTTGACCTCAGTAAATGACGCTGTAAAGCAGCTGATGCTGGAAAGTAACCCAAAAGAAATTGAAGAATCGCCTGAGCCAGCCGACAAAATTAACTTTGTTGGTGAGTCATTGGCGATGCAAACGGTTTTTCGCTTACTCGATAGCGCATCACGCAGTAAAGCCAGTGTATTTGTGACGGGCGAAAGTGGTACCGGAAAAGAGGTTTGTGCGCAGCAATTACATCAATCGAGTAGTCGCAGAGTAGGCCCACTTATCGCCATTAACTGTGCTGCTATTCCAAAAGACTTATTTGAATCAGAATTTTTTGGCCATGTTAAGGGTTCGTTTAGTGGCGCACTCGCCGACCGTAAAGGTGCAGTTGAAGTCGCAAACGGTGGCACCTTATTTTTAGATGAATTATGTGAAATGGATTTAAACCTGCAAGCTAAGCTATTACGCTTCTTGCAAACAGGTACCTTTAATCGCGTCGGCAGTAGTGAAGTGTTGCAAAGTGATGTACGTGTAGTATGTGCAACCAACAGAAATCCAGCCGAAGAAGTAGGCGAAGGACGTTTTCGCGAAGACTTATATTATCGTTTGAATGTAATTCCAGTACAACTACCTGCGCTTAGAGAGCGCGGTAACGACATACTATTGTTAGCCAATGCCATCCTAGCGGATAAAAGTAGCCAAAATAATAAAGACTTCAAACAGTTTTCAGCAGAAGTACAAAAGTTGTTTTTACAATATGACTGGCCGGGCAATATACGTGAATTACAAAATGTCATAGAGAATATGGTGGTTATTCATACCGGTGAAAGCATCACAACAGATATGTTGCCAGCAACGTTCGGTCAATCAGATGGTGAAATAACTAAATCAACAACAGTCGCGAAAAGATCCACACAACATATTATGGCGGCAGAAAAAATACAGCCTATTCAAGGTAGTTCCGCAGGCATAATACCTATGTGGCTAGTAGAGAAAAATACGATTGAACATGCCATAGAAGCCTGTAGCGGTAACATTCCACTTGCTGCAGCACACTTAGGCGTTAGTGCATCAACGATTTACCGAAAAATGAAAAGTTGGGATGCTGGTAACGTTTAAGACCAATTTTACGCACATTTTAAATCATAAGTATTTATATTGAAACTTCAACAACTTAAAGGTTAATAAAACCGGTTGATGTGGTTTCTTTTATTTAAAGCACTAAGTAATGTCACCTTAGTGCTTGCTCCTTTAATGATATGCGGGTATTTAAGCCATCATAATTACTTCAGCGAGGGGTTAAACTGAGTGTGCTTCGTCAAAATTTTAAAACCTGACTTTGCTTCTTAAAGCGTTTCTGTTTTGGCGTTAAAGTTTTATTAATATGACAAAATAAAATATTAAATTGGCTTATAAAAATGCAGTTAAAACATAAGCTATAGCTGCATTATTAATACTGAGATACAACCCATTAACCGTTAATGTTTGTAAGCTGCTTTAGGACGTTTATCACGTGTTGAAGAATGGGTATGAACAACCTTCCAATCCCCTTCTACTTTACGAAATAAGAAAGTTTGATAGCCGGTTTTATCAAATACCTTACCAGATTTTCTTACTTTTCCTTTTACTGCGCTATCAGCAATAGCCCAAGCAAAATCTTTATCTTTACCTTCAAAAGTAACCTCTATATTGGAAAAATTTAATTCGAGGTATTCCATGGCATCTTTTTCAGGTTCAACATGGTGATTAACTAAGCTGTCTAAACCTGGATTTTGACCGCCAGACTCTATATATCTAGCGCCTTTAAAGTCTAAGTAATTTTCTCTAAAAGGCGTTCCATCACCGTTTTCCCAACCAAATTTAATACCTGAGATAATATCAACAATGGCTTGTTTGCTTTTATCGTTATGATTTTTATCACCGTGAGCATTCACTGAGAAGCTCAAGATAACTATCATCGCTGTTAAAATGTTTTTAATCTTCATATCTACGACTCTTATTTTGTAGGTTGTAATATTTTGCAGAACAATAAAACCCTAAAGTGGCATTACATGTTGCTAATTTGACCAGTGAATATGTACTATCTTCCACTCACCAAGTTGCTTTTCTAGCACTATGGTTTCCATGCCTTCGTAATTAAGCGTTTTGTTTTTGTATGTGCCGGTGGTTTTACTACGTGACATTGAAACCGCACTATTACCCGTAACTTTAACATTATGCTCAAGTAGCTCACTGTTTGTGGCGGCTAGGTATTTCATATCGGATAACATATGATGATGGGCATATTCATCGGCTGAGCGCTCAACTCCTCCACCTTCAAAAATTAGTACGTCATCTGCTAATAATTTTCTCGCGGCTATTTTATCTTGTGCTTTCAATGCCTGATGAAATTGTGTAACTACCTGACCAGGCACAGATTTAATACCAATAAACATTGGCGATTGCTCTAATGAATTAGGCTTGGCCTCATGCGCAATACTAACACTAGTAAAAAACACACTTATTACACACACAAGCATCGTAGGTAACTTAACTTTTATCATTATTCTTCCTGTTATTATTTATTATTATTTATTTGTTAGTTAAATCTAATCAATCGCTGTCAGTATTTGATATTGTTCTGGTGTTAAAGTGTATAGCTGATTGATAAAAGCTACCATTGCCCATATGCGCTGATCGTCATGGGTTTTACCCCACGCAGGCATACCAGACGCTTTAATACCATGCTTAATTATCCAAAAATTTCTCCGAGCAGCGTCATCATCGTCACCATGTTCATGACCGACATGTGTTTTACTCGATATGGCCAAGTTAGGCGGCGCAGGATATAAGCCTAGACTCATATCACTCTCACTTTGACCGGGTTTTAGGTGGCAACTGGAACACATAAATTCATAATCAGTGCCGCCGGTTAGTAATAACTCTGGGTCACTTAAATCAGGAACTTTGATATTTTTTGCCGCATTGCGAATAGAGTTTTCTCTGGTTTCTTCTAACAGCCAATAGACAAGATCACTGTGCGGCTCATCAGCGGCGACATTAACAATACCTGAATACATCACAGTAGCGGCTGAGCCGATAGCTAAAACAAAAAGTACCAATAATAATTTAATGATTTTCATACTATTCCCTTCAAGAACTGAGGTTTCAAAAGTCACTTAGCGTCAGGATACTGACATAGACGCTAAGCTACTAAGTAAGTTGACTTAATGATTGTGTTCTTGATCATCTTTCTTCGCAGCATTTGACTCTGTTTGTTTCATTTTGCTGTGGTCCATTTCTTTCATTTTGCTGTGGTCCATTTCTTTCATTTTGCTGTGGTCCATTTCTTCCATTTTATGATCCTCAGCTTTTGACTGTTTCATACATTTTTTCATCATGGCAATGGCAACAGGATTTTTCATGTCCATTTTACTGTGATCCATTTTGCTACAATCCGCCTTTTCTGCTTTTTTTACATGCAGTGAAGGATCATGTGCTGTTGCTGAAAGTGATAAGGCCATTGTTGGTATTAATACTAAAGCTAATTTTGTTAACGTTTTCATGGTTTACTCCTAAATTTATAAAGTTTAATTGGGTTTATGTCTCGATCTCAAAGCAATATTTTCAAAAAATCGATTTATTAATCATCGTTATTTGATGACTAGCGTCATTTAATTCACCTTTATCATAAAATAAAGTGTCTTAGCTAAAACCAAAATTTAACACCAGTAACAAACTCAGTTTGGTTACTGCGTTCTCCTCTTAATCTGGCATAATCGGCCGTTTGACCGTAAGAATTCTTCCATTCTACTCCTACGTAAGGCGCAAACTGGCGAGTGAACTCATAACGAAGTCGCAAACCAATAGCACTACTAGATAAGCCACTACCAAGTTCATTTTCCTCATCGTCTTTGCCATAGAGGGTGATTTCAGCGCGCGGTTGCACAATCAATTTTTGGGTTAATAGTAGTTCATATTCTGCTTCAAGTGTGAATGCGCTATGTCCCTTTTCGCCCAAATATGCAGTCATATCAAGCTCAAACCAATACGGCGCTAAACCTTGCAGACCTACGGCTAACCATTGGCGATTTTTACCATCTTTAGCGTAATCAGATCGAATACCTAGTTGGGCATCCCAATACGCAGAAATAGCATGTCCCCATAATATATCAGTTTGATTTTCCTCAAGCTTACCGTCACTGATGTCACCTTCAGATTTGATCACTAAGCGATTAAAAGTAGTACCGTACCACGCTTGTAAATCAAACACGGCAGCATCAGTTTGTTCGTTATATTCAAACCGATCGCCTAATAAAGCATAAAAGCGATGTTCATCAGCCAATGTTAACCTTTCACCACCTTCTAGAGCATAAGGCCCCTGGGTTAAAGTGGTTCCTGCTGAGTAAGCATGCGGATCCCTAGCATTTTGTGGGGCATCACCACCTTGAGCTTGCATTTCATTACCTGACATTTCAGCCATATTACTTTGTGCAAGCGTGTGTTGACTCGCTAGCGACAAGCCAACGAGAAATACCGTATTTAAGGCGTTAACTAAGATTGTTTTTCTCATGATACAACTACCTCTCTAAACATACCGGCATCCATGTGGAACAATAGATGACAATGCCAAGCCCAACGACCTACATCATGTGGTGTGGTTAAAAAGCTAATTCTTTGCGCAGGTTGCACCGGTATAGTATGTCGGCGAACCATTACCTCACCTTGGTCATTTTCCAAATCACTCCACATACCATGTAAATGCATAGGATGTGTCATCATGGTATCGTTTTGTAAAATAACGCGTAATCGCTGATTATGTTTCATATGCACAGGCGTACTTTTACCAAACTCTAAACCATCGAAAGACCAGCTATAACGTTCCATATTACCCGTTAAATGCAACTCTATTTCAGCTTCTGGCTCTTGGTGATCGGCAATGCCGTCAAGTGAACGTAAGTCTGCAAGTGTTAAAACACGACGGCCATTATTGCGTAAGCCAATACCAGGATCGTCTAAGTTTGTCCGCGGCATATCAACTCGCATATCTACCGAGGCGCCATACTCTGTTTTGGCGTGACGTACTTTATTACTCGGGACAGCCAATGGGTTTCCACCCATGTTATGCATACTATGATCCATAGACATTGCGCTATGATCCATCGCCATACCACCTTGCTTCATAGTGCCTTTATCCATAGCATTTCCCGACATATCTGACATGCCTGCCATACCTGGCATTGAACCATGTTCACCGCCACTAGCCATGTTCCCCATCATATCCGTCATTGTTAACCATTCAACAGGATCGAGTGCTGGCACAGGCGCATCAAGGCTAGGGTCTACTGACAATGTGCCTTTGGCATAACCTGAACGGTCCATACTTTGGGCAAAAATGGTATAAGCATCATTTTTTGGTTCAACAATCACATCGTAAGTTTCACCTGGGCCAAAGCGAAATTCATCAACAGTGACTGGTTCAATATTTTGTCCATCAGCCTGCACGACGGTTAGTTTAAGTTCCGGTATGCGCACATCAAAAAAACTATTACTTGAGCCGTTAATAAATCTTAGTCTTAGCTTTTCACCGTTTTTAAATAGGCCTCGCCAATTTGCCATTGGTGTACTGCCATTCATAAGAAAGGTCATAGTTGATGCGGATAAGTCAGCGAGATCGGTAGGATTCATTCGCATCTTATTCCACATTTCTCGACGTTGTAATGCATTAGCAACACTGGAACTAGCGACATCATCAAAAAACTCAGGCACAGTCGGTTGATTAAAATTGTAGGTATCACCCTGCACTTTTAATTTACGAAACACATCCATTGGATTTTCGTCAGTCCAATCAGATAATTGAATGACATATTCGTTATCGGCACTAATAATATCTTGCTCACGAGGCTCGATAATTAAAGCACCGTACATGCCGGTCATTTCTTGGAAACCACTGTGTGAGTGATACCAATAGGTGCCACTTTGTTGAAGTTTAAATTTATAGACAAAGGTTTCACCCGGCATTATACCTTTGAAGCTTATGCCAGGGACGCCATCCATTTGATACGGTAAAATAATGCCATGCCAGTGAATTGAGCTAGGAACCTTTAAATTATTGGTTACTCTAATAGTGACATCATCGCCTTCTTTAAGGCGTAAGGTTGGAGCAGGTATAGAGCCATTAATTGTTGTCGCTGTACGCACAACACCAGTAAAATTAACCAGTGATTCACCTATCACCAAATCAATAACTTTACCGCTCAATTCTGTTACATTACCTCTATTGCCTGTGGTTAGTGATGAAGCAGCATAAATTATACTAGGGCATGCCGCCAGCACGCCGCCAGCAATTAAACCTTGAACAAACCGTCTTCTTGGCATATGTGTTGGATGTAGTGACTCTTTAACTCTCATTACTTATCCTTTGATATTAGAATATACCTAGAGTATAAGTGTTTTGCCTGACATTGACATGACGCGAAGATTACAAAGTTGTAATCTTCGCGTCATGTTATTGTTGTAGTAGATATTGCATAGTGTTATCGAAACCGTGATGAAGGACTTTATTGAAGGAATTATATGCGTTTATTAGTTGTTGAAGACGAAGTTAAAACTGGTGACTACTTAAAGCAAGGCTTAAGTGAGTCAGGCTTTCAGGTGTCGTTAGCTCGTAATGGCCTTGATGGTCACCACTTCGCTATGACTGAATTATTTGATGTTATTATCTTAGATGTGATGTTACCCGATGTCTCCGGTTGGCGAATTCTACAATCCCTACGTGAAGCTAATAATGAGACCCCTGTATTATTTTTATCTGCGCGAGATAGTGTCGATGATAGAGTAAAAGGTCTTGAACTAGGTGCTGATGATTATCTGATAAAACCGTTTGCCTTTTCGGAAGTATTAGCCAGAGTACGCACACTGATTCGCCGCGGCGGCACCCAAAAGATTGCCGATATATTAACAGTGGCTGATTTAGAAATAGATATCCCCAAACGCAAGGTTCAGCGCGCAGGTAAGCGTATTCTATTAAGTAACAAAGAGTTCAACCTTCTTGAATTGTTGCTCCGCCGAGAAGGCGAAGTTTTACCTCGTTCATTAATTGCTTCTCAAGTTTGGGACATGAACTTTGATAGTGATACAAACGTCATCGACGTTGCTATCCGTCGATTAAGAGGAAAAATTGATGATGAGTTTGGAGTAAAACTTATTCATACTGTTCGGGGTATGGGTTATAAATTAGAGGCTGAATTTAATGAAAATTAATTTCAGGACTCGGTCAATTACCTTCAGAGTTGTGTTGTTTGTTGCCATTACCGCTGTATTTAGCCTTTCTGTTATCGGTACACTTATCTATAGCTCTATTGACCACCACTTTATTCAGCAAGATATTGGCGAGCTTAAGGTGATTAACCATTCAATTGAAACAACATTATCACAACAGCACAATACCAAAATGCCACTAGCTAACGCTTTATCAAAAGCCGTGGCTGGTCATCACGGTGTTTATTTTCAAGTGAACAGCCAGGCAGGTGAATTAATATATAGCAACTCACCCCGAGACTTTAGCCAGTTGAACATCCCCTTGCCTACAACCTTTGGTTTTAATGGCGAAAATATTACCAGACACAGTATTGGCAAGTCTATTTATAGGGTGTTGGTCACCAATTATAGTAGTCAGCAGGCCAACTACAAAATCACCGTTGCTATTGATATGAGTTTTCATATGCAATTTCTCAGTCACTTTAAACAAAGTTTATGGATTATTATGCTTTGTTCAGGGCTAATGGTTTTACTAGCTGCTTGGTTTGCTGTTTATCAGGGACTAAACCCTTTACGGGGCCTGAGTAGAAAAATGCAGGATATCCAAAGCGATAACTTTGAAATTAGATTAGATGAAGACAAAGTGCCCACTGAATTAATTAATATGGTGCGCTCTTTTAATTTAATGCTTGATAGATTACAAAATGAATTTTTACGTTTATCAAATTTCTCCTCCGATATCGCTCACGAACTCAGAACACCTTTAACAAACATTATTACTCAAAGTCAGGTTGGACTATCAAGACCACGAAAACTAGAAGAGTATCAGGAGTTATTATTCTCTAACTTAGAAGAGCTAGATAGATTAACCAAGATGGTCAGCGATATGTTGTGGCTGGCAAAAACACAAAATGGCCTGATCAAACCTGAGCAGCAGATATTAAATAGTGATACCGAAATAGCGGCATTGTTTGAGTATTTTGATGCGCTAGCTGAAGAAAAAAATATAACGTTTATAAAGCGAGGCGAAAATTTAACTTTTTATTGCGATAAATTACATTTTCGCCAATTAATATCTAACTTGTTATCAAATGCCATGCGTTATACCGCCAAAGGCTTATCAGTCACTGTGAACATGACGACTACAAGCAATGGACAAGCTTGTATATCAGTAATAAACCCTGGAGAAAAGATACCAGCTGAGCATATTCCCTATTTATTTGACCGTTTTTATCGACCTGATAAGTCAAGAACGCGACACAGCGATGGTGCTGGATTAGGCCTAGCGATTGTTAAAGCATTAGTAGAAACTAATGCGGGTAAAATCGACGTCACTTCAAATGATGAAGCAACATGTTTTAACATTTTTCTCAAACTAGCAAAGTAGCAGGTCATGACTCCCTTTGTATTGCGTTTTAGGCCAGTAATTTCGTCACTGGTCTTTTTCTTTAAAAAATCAGGTAACAAAAAAGCCACTTAAAATATAAGTGGCTTAGTTTATTTAGCTAATGCGAACACTAACGCTCAAGCTGGTTAGCGTTTAAAATTTTATAGCAAGCTTATAAAACTTGAATTATTTGCTCTTTCGCTAAACGCGACTTAGGTAGCTTAGCGTTATAATCTTCAGAATCATCGTGGTAGCCAAGCACTAATGCTACGTCACAGATGTAACCGTCTAATTCTTTTTCAAAAACGTCACCAATTAGCTCAGCATCTACGCCTTCCATTGGAGTTGAATCAATACCTAAACGTGCTGCTGCATGCATTGTGTTACCTAAAGCAATGTAGGTTTGCGCTTTAGTCCATGTTGCATTGTTGCCTTGCTCGTCTGTATTCATATCAACAAAAGCAAAAGCGCCAAATGATTGTTCGCGATTTTCTGCTTGAGTACGACCATTTTTAATATCTGCATCAATGACTTTTTCGTAATCTTCGCGAGTATATTTAGGGTTGTAAGCAAATAAAATAACGTGCGAAGCTGTTTTAATATGTGGTTGATTAAACTGAAATTTATTAGCAAAGATATTATGCATACGTTCTTTAGCTTCATCAGACTCAATAACAATAAACTTCCAAGGTTGTGAGTTAATTGATGAAGGAGAAAGGCGCATAGCTTGAAAAACTATGTCTAGATCATCTTGGGGAATACGCTTGGTGGTATAGCGCTTAGTCGTGTAACGTTTTTCTAAATCACTAATAATTGGGTGAGTCATGTGGTTCTCCGTTAGGTGGCTTGTTTAGCCGATGTTTACTATGTTGAGCCGTTTTATTAAAAACAAAGCCTGTATAACAATTAATTACTTATTTGTTGAGCCATTGGCGAGTGGCTTCATCTATTACCTGTCGCTCTTTGCTCACTTTATAATCAAGCTCGGCAATTATATCGTTCGAGAAATGTAGCTTATCAAGTCTCTCTAATTACGCTTGACTAAAAAGTGCCTGTTTATCTTCACGTAACAATAAAACCGCTCTATCAACGCTACCGAGTAAGCCTTTAGGGTCTGCAAGTTCACGTATCTTATTTATCATGTAAAAATTGTGGCTTTCAAAGTAGTGATTAAAAGCCTTCAAGTACAATTTTACCGATTGATGTACCCGCTTCTAGCTCTTCGTGAGCAATGCGCAAATTAGCCGCATTAATCGTACCTAAATTTTTACCTATAGTCGTTTGAACGTAGCCTTGGTCAATTAAATCAGCAACATGATTTAATAACTTACTTTGTTCTATTAAATCTTTAGCGTTAAACATTGAACGAGCAAACATAAATTCCCAATGAAGCGATAAGCTTTTCATTTTTAATTTGCTAACATCTAATGACTCTGGATCGTCAATCATCGCAATTTTACCAAATGGTGTTAGTACTTCGGTATATGCTTCAAAGTAAGTATCAGTACTGTGCAGGCTAGCCACATGTGTTACTGAGCCAATGTTTAGCGCTTCAATTTGTGCTGGTAATGGTTTGGTGTGATCAACCACATGATCAGCGCCTAGTTTTTTAACCCATGCTTGCGAGCTTTCGCGTGATGCTGTTGCAATCACAGTTGCGCCAGTAATTGCTTTAGCTAATTGAATAAAGATAGAACCAACGCCGCCAGCTGCACCCGTAACCAAAATAACTTCGTCTGATTTTGTTTTTGAATCAGGCGCTTGTTTTACAATGTTTAAATGCTCAAATAATAATTCGTATGCTGTTATTGCTGTCAGTGGTAATGCTGCAGCTTCGGCATTGTTTAAGCTTTGCGGCTTAAAACCGACAATGCGTTCATCCACTAATTGAAATTCTGCGTTACTGCCTGAACGAGTAATATCACCGGCATAATAAACGGCATCACCAGGTTTAAAGCTTGTTACAGCATCACCTGTTGCAACAACTTCGCCAACAGCATCCCAACCAATTACTTTTACTTCGCCATCGGCTGGTGGCATAAATAAACGTACTTTGTAATCTGCAGGGTTAACGGCAATGGCTTTAACTTTTATCAGTAAATCGCGACCGGTAGCAATTGGTTGTGGTAGCTCCACATCAATTAGCGACTCAGGGTTTGAAACAGGAAGAGATTTTTTATAACCGATGGCTTTCATCATTATGTATCCTAAATAAATTGTGTAAGTGATAGCTTTCTAGCTGATGGAGTTAGTTTACGTTTTACACTCATTTAGATAAACCACCTAATCATTGAAACATTATCAAAAAATAATTGATAATCTAGATATTGATTTATGCTTTAATACTAATAGTGAGTATATTTTTAGCTATTAGCTTCAATTAGATTTAACCAAAGTGGATTTATAAAAATGTTGTTAGAAGACCTACAGGTAATATTAAAAGTAGCTGAGTTTAAGAGTATTACCGCCGCTGCTTCAAATCTCGATATGCGAACTGCTACTGCCAGTGCAGCAGTTAAAAGAGTAGAAAAATCGCTTGGACTTGATCTTTTTATTCGCACCACCCGCCATTTGCGTTTGTCAGCTGCGGGGGAGCGCTATATTCCTCAATGCCAGCAAGCACTTGCTATGCTCGATCAAGCAAAGCAAACAATGAAAAGCGACGATGATATTATTGACGGTGAGCTACGCATTGCAATGTCGTCAGACTTAGGACGTAATGTTGTTACTCCATGGCTTGATGAGTTTATGCAAATCCACACCAAATTAAGCTTACGCGCTAATGTTAGTGATAGTAAAATCGATTTCTACCGCGACTCGGTAGATATAGCACTGCGCTACGGTAAACCTAGTGATGCCAGTATGTATGGGTTTAAAATTTGTAATGTTCCACGTGTTTTATGTGCAACTCAGGCGTATTTAGATCAGCATGGCACACCAAGTCACCCACACGATTTGGTGGCTCATAAAGGCTTGTTTTATCAGATCCATGACATCATAAAAGATGTATGGGAATTTAGTGGTGAAGACAGCGAATTTAAAGTCAAAATGAATGGTAGGCACGCAACTAACGATGGTGACCTAGTCAGGCGCTGGTGTTTATCTGGTAAAGGCCTTGCTGTAAAATCGTGCTTAGATATGTCAAACGATTTACTCGCGGGTAATGTTGTCAGTATTATGCCAAATTTTACGCCGACACAAACAGAACTTTGGCTTGTATGCCCAAGCAGGCAGTCGATTACTCCTGCTGTACGTTTACTTCGCGATGCATTTAGAGAAAAAAGCGCTGCTATTTTAAAGGCACTTATTGCTCGAGGAATAATTGATAAAAGCGTTCAGAGTTAATTAAAGAGAGACTTGTTTTTTTAAAATAGTTTCATGGGAAGTATTACTGATATCCCACTATATACCCCTAACTTTCAAGCACTTAAAATAACCGTTGGAATTCCAATAAAATAATAAAATTTAGCAACGTTTTTATATTGAAATTGATGCCAGCTTTTCCATTGCCGGAATATTCAGTTACTCTTATCAGCAGTACTCGTTAAGCTCTATAGGTTAACGAGTGCCCCTAATCAGTTATTTTCAATGTGAACTATTTTGCTTACGAAACTCACTTGGGGTTTGTCCTATTTCTTGTTTAAAGGCTTTATAAAAAGAAGATCTCGCGTTAAATCCAACCTCAAGTGCGATGGTAAGTACTGAGTCTTTATTAGCTAATATTTTCGGCTTCGCTGCTTCAATGCGCCACTTATTGATGAAATCAAAAAAGTTTGTGCATAGCGTTTCATTCAGTGTTTGTGAGATATAATTAGGAGATATAGCTAAATGGTTAGCGAGTTTTTGCAGTGACAGATTTGGATCTAAATATAACGTCTCTTTGCTCATAATGTTATTAATTTTATCTGCAATACGATTGGATTGCTCATTATCTAGCGCTGAACGTTGATACTTCATTGGAGAACTTATTTCAACATTGTCGTCATTATTTCGAACAGCAATATCGACGCTTTCACTTTCACTATAGCCAGTAAATCCTGGTTTTTGCTGCAAGCCAAAGTGAGCCAAGCTCCATACCAATAGCAGTGACAGCAAACTCTCAGTTCTTATATTAAATAAGAAATTATCAAATAGGTTTGAAGAAAACACCGTAACCAAAGAAAACAACCAAGTACTAATAGCAATGAACAGTAGCCAGTTCATCCAGTTAAGTGATTTATCGTCATGATTAGAGAACACATTTTTCAACTGTTTTCGATAATCAACCAAACGGTAAATAATACGAAAAGCGATATATACACATTGACCAAGCCAGAGCATCATCAAAACCAATAAGCCTATAGCGGTGACGATAGCTAAAGGAGCAACCACATCAATATCGTTAATAAATATATCTGTATACATGTCTTTTGGTAAAAACATGATCATTACACCAACAATAAGAGCAGGCCAGAACAAAACAAAATGGAGGGCTTGCTTTTTGTTTAGCTTCCAAGGTTTTTCAGCGGTGATCCCTTCAATATAAAACCATAAACAGGGACACAATAAAAAAAGAGTAGGAAAAACTATCGCACTATACAATTGACTCCAGTCAGGAAATTGAGCATTAACAACTGGCACGAGTGCAATAGTGGTATTGGCAAGTAAGAATATTGCTAAAGGTAAAAAAATTACAGACTTCATTGCTCGGCTAAGAAGAATAGGAACGCTTAGTAATATCTGTCCTAGCATAACCATGCTGATAATCATTACGACAGGGTCTGTCAAATTTAATACCTTTTTACACACTTGAAGATTTAAGCGTTTAATTCTACCTCATTATCTACAAATACACCTAGAAAAGTGTCCGCGCTTCTAGTCTCGGACGACATAAGCTCTTATAAAATCTATTATTTAATCAATCACGGACAAGTTGCAATAACGCCCCCTTAGTTATCTTGTCACTGAGCAAGTGTTAATAAAAATATTGGTATTGTCCTTCACTAATATTTTTAACTATCACCTTTGGCCTGTTCAGCAGCGCTATAATATATTAATAAATGGAGTTACAAATGAGTTCTATAAATAGTACAAAAGCAGTTTTTGAAGACTTTCAAATTAACGTCAAACTAAAAATTTCGGCGCTTTGGATAGCGGTTATGTTTTGTTATGTCTATGGAGACTATATACAGATTTATGTACCTGGAATATTAGCAAAAGCGATGGAAGTTAAGGCGACAACTGAAACGCAATTTCAGTTTTTTGCCGTGGCTTTATTGATGGCAATACCCAGTGTGATGATATTTTTTACCTTAGTGGTTAAGCCTAAAATCAATCGTTGGTTGAATATAATACTGAGCACGCTTTATATAATTATGCTTATTGCAACTAATTTGACAGAAACTTGGGTGTTTTACCTATTTCTAACAGCAATAGAGGTTTTAATTTCAGTGGCGATTGTTTGGTATGCATGGAACTGGCCAACACTTGAAGCTTGAACAATCGACAAATTAAATCACTAACTAGAAAGTATATTTTAATTCGTTAAAAAAAAGCCCGAATATCGCTATTCGGGCTTTCGTTTAATGATTTGAATCACACAAAAATAGAATTAAAGTTCTATTTTTACATCATACCGCCCATTCCACCCATACCGCCCATGCCGCCCATATCCGGCATGCCACCAGCATCTTTAGTTGGTGCGTCAGTGATCATGGCTTCTGTTGTTAGCATTAAGCCAGCAATTGAGGCCGCAAACTGTAATGCACTACGCGTTACTTTAGTTGGGTCAAGAATACCCATTTCTAACATATCGCCGTAAGTGCTATTACTAGCATTGTAACCGTAGTTACCTGTGCCGCCTGTGCGTACTTGGTTTAATACTACTGAGGCTTCGTCACCTGAGTTAGTTGCGATTTGACGTAAAGGAGCAGACATTGCACGGATAGCTACGTTAATACCGTGTGTTTGGTCTTCGTTGATACCTTCTAAATCTTTAATCGCGTCTGCTGCACGAACTAGTGCAACACCACCACCGGCAACAACGCCTTCTTCAACCGCAGCACGAGTTGCATGTAGTGCATCTTCAACACGGGCTTTTTTCTCTTTCATTTCCATTTCTGTTGCAGCGCCAATTTTGATAACCGCAACACCGCCAGCTAATTTAGCTAAACGTTCTTGTAATTTTTCTTTGTCGTAATCTGAAGAAGAATCTTCAATTTGAGCGCGAATTTGTGCAACACGTGCTTGAATTTCAGCTTCTTCGCCAATACCATCAATGATCGTTGTATTGTCTTTAGAAATAACAACACGTTTAGCTTGACCTAGGTCTTCTAAAGTTGCTTTTTCAAGCTCCATGCCGATTTCTTCAGAAATAACAGTCGCTTTCGTTAATGTTGCGATGTCTTGTAACATAGCTTTACGACGGTCGCCAAAACCTGGTGCTTTAACAGCTGCAACTTTCACGATACCACGCATGTTGTTAACCACTAATGTAGCAAGTGCTTCGCCTTCAACATCTTCAGCAATAATGAGTAGTGGCTTACCCGCTTTAGCAACACCTTCAAGTGTTGTTAATAATTCACGGATATTAGATACTTTTTTATCTACTAATAAGATGAAAGGGTTTTCTAATTCAACACTACCGCTTTCTTGGTTGTTGATGAAGTACGGAGAAAGGTAACCACGGTCGAACTGCATACCTTCAACAACGTCTAGCTCATCTGTAAGAGCTTGACCTTCTTCAACAGTAATAACACCTTCAGTGCCTACTTTGTCCATTGCTGTTGCAATGATTTTACCCACAGTTTCATCTGAGTTAGCAGAGATAGTACCTACTTGCTCAATGGCTTTGGTGTCGCTACATTCTTGTGATAAACCTTTAAGTGCTTCAACTGCAGCAATAACTGCTTTGTCGATTCCACGTTTAAGATCCATTGGGTTCATGCCAGCAGCAATTGATTTTAAACCTTCGTTTACAATCGCTTGTGCTAGTACTGTTGCAGTAGTTGTACCGTCACCTGCTTCATCATTGGCTTTAGAAGCAACTTCTTTAACCATTTGTGCGCCCATGTTTTCGAATTTATCTTCTAATTCGATTTCTTTCGCAACAGATACACCATCTTTAGTGATTGTTGGGCCGCCAAATGATTTGTCTAAAACTACGTTACGACCTTTAGGACCTAATGTAACTTTAACTGCGTCTGCAAGTATGTTGACACCTTTAAGCATTTTTGCGCGGGCGTCGTTACCAAATAATACGTCTTTTGCTGCCATTTTCATGGTTCCTTATATTCTGTTTTGTACCGAATTTAATCCATACAATAAAATGAGTGGAAAATTATTAATTATTCAACGATGGCTAAAATGTCAGACTCTGACAAAATTAATACTTCTTCACCGTCAATTTTTTCAGTTTTCATGCCGTAACCTTCACTGAAGATTATTTGGTCGCCAACTTTAACATCTAACGAACGAACGTCACCGTTTTCTAGCATACGACCTTTGCCAACTGCTATAACTTCACCTCGTGTTGATTTTTCAGCCGCACTACCTGTTAGTACGATACCGCCTGCAGATTTTGATTCTACTTCTTTACGCTTAATGATCACACGATCATGTAATGGACGAATACTCATTGCTCTCTCCTGAGGTGTTCAATTTAATAATAAATTAAAGGGTTTAATTTAGTTGCTATTAATTAGTAAAAGTAAGATGGGGATTAATTAAAACTTCACAAGCCCACCTTGCTATTTTTTTAATCTTTACGTTCAAATTCGCCGTCTAAAGTCTTAGCTTTGTGAGGTGGCTGAATATGCGCTTGAAACGGACTATCTTGCTGTTCGGTAGCGTCTTCATGTTCATAAACATTTCCTTCGCTATTAAACTGAAAACTTTGCTGGCTAGCGCTGTTGGTTGTTATGTGTGATTTAACACTGCCTGCAATCGCTTGACGCACCGCAGGTATCAATAAACTCAAGCCAAGAAAGTCAGTAACAAAGCCAGGTGTAACTAACAGCACACCGGCAACTAATAATACTAACCCGGTAACAATTTCATCAGAAGGCATTTGCCCTTGAGCCATTTTTTCTTGTACCGAATTTAAGGTTGCAATCCCTTGTTGACGAACATATTTTGCCCCTAACCATGCAGTTAAAATAACCATGGCAATCGTTGGCCACACACCTAACACTGCCCCAACCTGCATCAGAACAGTAATTTCAATAATGGGAATAATAATAAAAAATACAAATAATATGCGAAACATGGGCGATCCTAAAAATCTTTAATGAAACTAATATGGGGATTAACGGGTCTTTTTCAAGCAAGCTAGCTTTTTATGTATTTTGATTAAGGTTGCCTCAATTATGCTGACACCTTACTCAATGAAAAATAATAGCGTAAACTGATAATATAGTTTTATTTTTAAATACAGCATTCGTGTAGTAACCACTTTGAACATCCAGCAAAGTGGTCATCATTATTTAAACTGGATCAATGAGTTTTAAAATAAAGGTTATGAAAAAAATTGTTACTGTTTTTTGGTTAATACTAACAAGCTTATCATTTGCTAATTCACCCCTTGTAAACGCTCAAGAGTCAATTTTTAGTTCGCCAGCATCGCTTTTTAGTAATGATGGCGAGTTTCTAAAAGTTGATAAAGCTTTTGTTTTTGATTTTCATCAACAAAAAAACAAACTACAAGTCAGCTTTAATATTGCTGATGGTTATTACTTGTATCGTCACCAATTTAAATTCACCACAGAAAACGCTACAATTGTACCGGTAGATTTGCCTGAAGGTGAACACCATGAAGATGAATTTTTTGGTGTTCAGCAAATATTTACTGGCCAGTTAGCCTTTACTATTGATATTACTGAAGCTAAAAGTAATGCAAATATTACCGTTCGCTATCAGGGCTGCGCCGACAAAGGCTTATGCTATCCGCCAACAAAGAAAAAACTTGATTTAAGCAAGGTTGATTTAACCACTGCTTCGGCAAACAATGCTGAAAATATTTTATCTGCACTTGGCAGCCCGAGCGGCGAATCAGCACAATCAGAAATAACTCAAACTTCATCTAATAAGGTCACCGACAGCAGCGAACAGCACCAATTAGTCGACATGCTAAAAAGTGACAGTGTTTGGTTAACGCTAGTGGCATTTTTTATCGGTGGTTTGCTATTGTCATTTACGCCTTGTGTTTTCCCAATGTATCCTATTTTAACCGGCATTATTGTCGGCCAAGGTGACAAACTATCAACTAAACGAGCTTTCGCTTTATCTTTTGCTTATGTGCAAGGTATGGCCGTTACCTATACCCTGCTCGGTATTGTTGTTGCTATTGCTGGTGCGCAATTTCAAGCCATGTTTCAACACCCAATAGTACTTATTGCTCTAAGTCTGTTGTTTATATTTTTAGCACTTTCTATGTTTGGTCTATTTAATTTGGCATTACCAAGTAGCTGGCAAAACAAGTTGAACCAGCTAAGCAGCAATCAAAAAGGTGGCTCTTATATTGGTGTGCTAGTGATGGGTGCTATTTCAGGTTTAGTCGCCTCTCCTTGCACTACAGCACCATTAACGGGTGCTCTGTTGTATATATCACAATCGGGCGATATATTGCTGGGCGCGTCAGCACTTTATGCACTGAGTTTAGGCATGGGCTTGCCTTTGCTTGTATTAGGTAGTTCGGGTGGTAAATTGTTGCCTAAAGCAGGTAACTGGATGAACGTAATTAAAAATATCTTTGGCCTATTACTTTTAGCCGTGCCGATATTCTTACTTGAGCGTTTTTTACCTGTGATGGTTATCAACGTGTTATGGATAATTCTGACTTTAGCTACTGCGGGTTACTTTTATACCGTCAATCAAGATACGCAAAAAACCTTTGGATTTGGTCTGCGCAGTATTTTAATCTTTTTAATTTTCTTTATTGGTGCAAACAAAGCGTACCAACTAGTTTACCCTACAACCAATATTACGATGTCACAGCAAGCCGATGTTAATGGTTTTAAGCATGTAAAAAACTTAACTGAAATGAATATCGCCATTGCAAAAGCAAACGAGCAAGGCAAAACCGTTATGGTTGATCTTTATGCAGACTGGTGTGTGGCTTGTAAAGAGTTTGAAGAATACACTTTTTTTGAAAGTGACGTTCAACAAGCACTTTCAAACTCAGTATTAATACAAATTGATCTAACCGATACAGGCTCAAAAGATAGTGTCGAGCTGATGTCTACCTTCGATATATTTGGTTTACCGTCAATTCTATTCTTTGACTTAGCAGGTAATGAACTACCTCAACGCAGGGTAACTGGCTTTATGGCTGCAAAGGAGTTTACTACGCACGTTAATAACACTTTTGCACAGTGATAGTGTCAATTTGACTGGTAAAACATTACTGTAAACAAGCACACAAAATAAAAGCGCCATATGGCGCTTTTATTTTAAATCCTTGCGGGTAATCAATTCGCGTAATTAACCATCGCTGTTAACTCTAACTCTCCAGTTACCATCAATAATTTCTCGATTAATAAAATCAATGAGACCCACTTCTGGGATAGGTTTTGAAAAATAATAACCTTGAATGAGATCACAATCGTTTTCAGTCAATGTACGCAACTGAGCTTTAGTTTCTACGCCTTCAGCAATAACAGTCAAACCTAAACTCTTCACCATGGCAATCGTTGACATAATAATTTGAAAGTCAGCATGGTTTTCTAGCATACCAACAACAAAACTCTTATCTATTTTAATGACGTCTACAGGCATACGCTTTAAGTAAGCTAATGATGAATAACCCGTGCCAAAATCGTCGATAGCAAAACTAAAACCAATTAATCGAAGCGCATCCATAGTCGCGATAGCTTTATCTATATCTTTAACCAAGGTATGTTCGGTTAGCTCAAGCTCAAAGTTTTCAGCATTTAATTGAAATTCATCGAGTAAACCTTCCAGATAGTGCTGCAGGTTAATATCAGCAAACTGTGCTGCTGATAAATTAATGGCAATAATAACATCGCTTAACCCAGCGGTTCGCATTTCATCATATATCTCAAAGCAACGTCGAATAACCCAATAGCCTAGCTCGATCATATGTTCAGAGTTTTCTAATAAAGGAATGAAATCGTCTGGCGATACCATACCTCTTTCAGGATGCTGCCAACGTAATAAGGCTTCAAAACCATGCACTTTGTTAGTTTTTGACTCCAGCTGAGGCTGTAAACTTAAACTAAACTGCCCTTTCGCTAGCGCTTGTTTAACTTCTCCTTCCATCATCACTCTATGAGCAACACGCTGGAACATGTCACCATGATAGACAAAGTAACGATCGCCACCGTGATCTTTAGCTTCGTACATTGCAATGTCTGCATGACTAACTAGCTCACTAGCTTGAATATCCGTACCTTCAGTCATTGCGATCCCAATACTGCAAGTAACATAAAACATAGCTGTATTGACTCTTATCGGTTTTTGAAAGCTTTTTAATATCTCTCGAGCAAGTTCTTCTGCGGCTTCATTAGTCGTATTTTCGTTCAATAAAACAACGAATTCGTCACCACCAAATCGACATGACATCCCAATGTTCGCAACACTAAGGTTTATTCTATTAGCTGCTTCAACCAACAACTTATCACCTTCACCATGTCCATGACTATCATTTACTTTTTTAAAGTCGTCTAAATCAAGAAATAAAATGCCGACACTAACATTGTTATTTGCCTTGTTTTTTAACTGCTTACGCAATTGAAAGTTGAGCATATTACGATTAGGTAAACCCGTTAACAGGTCATACATGGCAATATTCTCTAATTCTTTAGTTTTTTGTGTGACTTCAATATTCAATTGTTCCAATTCATAACTTAAATCCGTTGTGGCATTAATCAGCACATCAATTTCATCAGGAAATATTTTAGACTGTGGTATTTGAACGGCACGAAATTGGTCAAACTTTTTACGTGCCAATAGGGGCAGTATATCTGAAAGGATTAATAGCCTTTTAGTAAAAGGTCCTGCGACAAAGTGCACTAACAAAGCTAAAACAATAAAAATGGCTAACGTAGACAATATAAACTGCATACGGTAGGTTTGATATTTGTCTGTAAATGAACTGACATTATCGACTTGTGCCATATAAAAGTCTTGCATAGGCGAAGAAGCCAGCGGTAACATATTGATTAAGTAACTATTTTTTTGATAATCAACTTGTAAGCCAGATTTTTTTACCGTAGACAATAAGTCTGATGGTTCATTTAATCTAAATAATGCATACATTAAATGTGTTGCCGATGAGGTAATAATATCGGCTTGCGCTAACGTTACCGCTTGAGACTTATCAAAAGCAACAATGGCTACTTGGTTTTCAAGTGCCTGATTAATAGCATAGATAACATCAACCAAAGAAATTGCCATTGTCACGATAGCCATTTCTCCTTGAGCATTCAAAATGGGTATCGACACGAGTTGTTGACACTGCTGCACACAACTTAGTAGATGAACAGGCGCATAAATTTCTTTCACATTTTTTGCACTTGCTATAACTTGCTCTGTTAAGGGGGAAGATTGATAAATAGGATTTAAATCGTCTGACATTAACCATATACCTTCTACATTATGGTTAATTTGTAATGCATCAAATTGTTGCTCTAGCGCTTCAGCTGCACGCTCAAAATTAAGTTGATCTTTAAGTTGTATAAGGTCAGTAAATGACTCTAACCAACTACGCACTTGTTCTCTAACAAGTTTACTTTGTGTTTCAAATTGTGCATTACCTTGACGTAATTTATTGCTTTGATATTGAGAGAACTCTTGATCTAGCCTACTGACTGATAATATAGAAATAGATAAACTCAAGAGTAATAATGCACTAACAACGAGCACAAAAAGTTTAACGCTAACACTGACTAATCTCGTTTTCATCATTAAAACCAATACATAAATTGAATAGCCCAAACCTGCCAATTTTTACTATCGTTCGCGATAGGGTCTGGTAATATTACAGGAGATAGTCGTGCTGCTCCTTTCATCCAGTGGTACTCGGCATTCATTCGAAAATTATCGGAAAAATCATACGAAAGACCAATCATGGTGTCATTATGAAAGCCAAAATAGGCAGGGATTACACCGCCCGTATTTTTGGCTAATTCACTGCCGTTTTTATCGTCTTTATTAACATAAAATCGCTCATGTCTGAGCATTACAGATAAATCTTTTTCTACTTGGTAACGTGCTTGTACGTAGTACCCCTGACCTATTTCATCGCGATGAAAATCAGTAAAATAAAAGCCGTCTGATACTTGTCTTTCTTGTACAAGCTCAGCACTTAATTGCCAAAACTCACCTTCATAAAGTGCATTTACGGTATAAAACTGGAATTTAAAATCACCTTGGTGAAAATTATCAACTTGCGCTTCCTTATATATAAAACTTGAATCTACTGCAGAAACACCAAATTGCCACTGAGAATATGCCGGACGCCAATAAATACTGGCTTGCATATCAAGGTCGTGGTCGATTTCCCCTAAAGCAAATTCGCCCTGAATAACATCTGCCTGATCATCTGAAATAGCACTCTTACCGCGGCTAAAATTAAAATCAATTTCACCAAGGTAGTCATCGCTATAACTTAACTTGACTGCTGCACCATCTCCGCCTACAGCCACATCTCGAAAGCCATCAAAATAAGTCACTTGTGGATTTATGATTGATGGTCGAGCAAAAGGTATGTCGCGTGTACTTGAATATAACCAATGATTATTTTTCACACGGCCAACATAAAAACTTGCTTGCCAAGTCTCATTATGAAATGCATCCCACTCCAACAACAAATAATCTAAACGCAAGCCAGGGTGATATCGATTGCCACCATTAAGATAAACTGCTTGGCCTGCAATGCGAAAGTCATCATTCAGTTGATAAGAGGCATTAAGACCAATTTCAGTTAATTCAAACGATAAGCTTTCATCATTGTTTATAAAATTACTATGACTGGCATCAATAACGCCCTGTGCGACAAACCCATGAATTTGCAAGGGTTCACTTTTAATTTCAGCAGCACTTAAATTGAACACAAAACATAAACTAAAAAGAGCACCTAGATATGCATTCGATAACTTTGCTGGTCTAATCATCAAGTTTAATGATGTTAACATCCTTGACCTCCGATAAATTTTCAACATACCCAATAGCACCTTTAGTCGTTCTTATAGCCTCAATAAGCGCTTGTTGGTTTTCAACTTCAATTGGCGCAACGCCGAAACCCGAAAAGCTCAGCTTGTGCCATATACGATCAAGTTGGTAAGGAAATAAGCGTAATTGCTCTCGACAAAACTGTTGATGAAGTGGATTTTTACTTGGCAAAACATATACCACAATAGGAAGCCCATTCTGCCAATGAACTTGCCTCATTGAGTAAATACGGCGCAACTGTGCAACCGACAATGAAGTGGTGTCTGCCGTTATATTTGAAATAATATTTATTGCATCTACTCGCGGACTAAAAAGTAAAATAACGACAACAATGTGAATAAATACGGTTTTAATATTTTCTTCCTTGTAATTAACAGGAGAGGACATGACAACATTTAACCAAAGGCTCCCTTGAGCAGCGATTAGTTAAATCAATGAATTAATTAATATTCCTACAATATTTATATTAGTAAATTTATTATAACTTACCTAATATTCATAGCTTTATTTTCCTTACCAAGTCATTAGACCAGTATTTTGCTGCTATATTCTGCGAAAACACTATAATAATCGTCAAATGAGTTTAATTTTGGTTTTAGACCAAATTTAATTCAATCACAAAGTAAAATATGACATGATGCTATCATTACTTAACAATCAAGGTGTTTTAACCGAAGATGACTACAAAGTTTAACATTTTAGTGCTAAATGGTCCTAACTTAAATATGTTAGGTAAGCGTGAGCCGACTATATACGGTGCATTATCGCTAGCTGAGATTATGGAAAATCTAGCCAACAATGCCGAAATAGCTAATGTACATTTGACGCATAAACAGTCAAATGCAGAGCATATTTTGCTTGACGAAATTCATAGCAGTTTTGAAAAGGTAGATTTTATCATTATAAATCCTGCAGCATTCACCCATACCAGTGTAGCACTCAGAGATGCATTATTATCGGTAAGTATTCCTTTTATAGAAGTTCATTTATCAAATGTGCATGCACGTGAGTCTTTTAGACAACATTCGTATTTATCAGATATTGCCGTAGGTGTTATTAGCGGTTTAGGAGCTAAAGGTTATGAATATGCTTTAGCTGCAGCAACAGATTGGTTAGAAAAGAACAAACATAAAAATTAATAATGACTTAAGGTGCGATTTTGCACGTTAGGTTTTCACACATAAATTTAATAACGATCAAAAAAGGTATTCAAATGGATATTCGTAAAATTAAAAAGTTAATAGAATTGGTTGAAGAGTCTGGAATCAACGAATTAGAGATTTCTGAAGGCGAAGAGTCAGTACGTATTAGCCGTGGCGCTACAATTATGCAAGCCGCTCCTATGATGCATTCAGCCCCAGCTGCCCCTGCACCAATCGCAGCTGCTCCAGCTGCTGAAGCTGCAGCTCCTGTAATAAGTGGACATGTAGTTCGTTCTCCAATGGTAGGTACTTTTTATGCTTCTGGCTCTCCTGATGCACCAGCATTTGTTGAAGTGGGTCAGCATGTTAACTCTGGCGATACTTTATGTATTCTAGAAGCAATGAAAATGATGAACCAAATCGAAGCTGATAAATCAGGTGTTATCAAACAAATTTTAGCGGCAAATGAAGACGCTATTGAATTTGATCAACCGCTATTCATCATTGAATAAGCCCAACCATTAAGGGTATTTCATGTTAGATAAAGTTGTTATCGCCAATCGAGGCGAAATTGCCTTAAGAATACTGCGTGCTTGTAAAGAGCTTGGCATTAAAACGGTTGCTGTTCACTCAACAGCCGATAAAAGTCTAAAGCACGTATTATTAGCCGACGAAACTATTTGTATTGGTAAGCCTTCAGCACTGGACAGTTATTTAAACATTCCTGCCATTATTACCGCCGCTGAAGTTACCGACGCTGTGGCTATTCATCCTGGCTATGGTTTCCTTGCAGAAAACGCAGACTTTGCTGAACAAGTAGAAAAGTCTGGTTTTGCATTTATTGGCCCTAAAGCGGAAAGTATTCGTTTAATGGGTGATAAAGTTTCTGCAATAAAAGCCATGAAAGCCGCGGGTGTTCCTTGTGTGCCTGGCTCAGACGGTCCTTTGACTTCTGATAATGAAGCCAACTTGGCACACGGCAGACGCATTGGTTACCCTGTTATCATCAAAGCCTCTGGTGGTGGTGGTGGTCGTGGTATGCGTGTAGTGCGCCATGAAGATGATTTAATTGAGGCGATTCAGTTAACAAAAAATGAAGCTCGTTCGACTTTCAATAATGATATGGTTTACATGGAAAAGTTCCTTGAAAATCCACGTCACGTTGAAATTCAAATCATGGCTGATGGCCAAGGTGGCGCGATTCATTTAGGTGAACGTGATTGTTCGATGCAACGTCGCCATCAAAAAGTAGTTGAAGAAGCGCCAGCACCAGGTATTACACCTGAAATGCGAGCTAAAATTGGTGAGCGCTGTTGTAATGCTTGTATCAAGATCAACTACCGTGGTGCAGGTACTTTTGAGTTTTTATACGAGAATGGTGAATTCTATTTCATAGAAATGAATACACGTATTCAAGTAGAACACCCTGTCACTGAAATGGTAACTGGTGTTGACTTAATTAAAGAACAGCTTCGTGTTGCCGCTGGCCAACCGCTTTCTTATACGCAAGACGATATTAAGATTTCGGGTCATTCAATTGAATGTCGAATCAATGCTGAAGATCCTCGTTCTTTTATTCCGTCGCCGGGTAAAATCACGCGTTTTCATTCGCCAGGTGGTTTAGGTGTACGCTGGGACTCTCATATTTATGCTGACTACTCTGTGCCTCCTCATTATGACTCTATGATCGGTAAATTGATCACTTGGGGTGATAACCGTGATGTAGCAATAGCACGTATGCGTAATGCATTAAGTGAATTGGTAATTGATGGCATTAGAACTAACATTGCTTTACACCAAGACATCTTAAGCGACCAAGGTTTTATTAATGGTGGTGCAAATATTCATTACCTTGAAAAGAAACTTTCAGAATTAGAATAAAACCTATCATGACTGTTTGATAAAAAGCTCTGCATGCAGAGCTTTTTTTATTTATAATCATTTAAATTTTAAGGCGAAGCTAAAAAGTTATGACTAAATTATTAGAAAAACCTGCTCCACCTGCCGATGATGACTGCTGTGGTGGTGGTGCATGTAACCCTTGTGTTTGGGATCATTATTACGCAGAGCGGAAAAAATGGCGTTTACAACAAGTTGAACTAAAGGCGGCAGAAGAAAAAAATAAGCAAAATACCACAACATAAGTTTATCGCTCATATTAATGGCTCAAAAAAACATTAATCTAACTGTTAGATATTTTTTTATTAGCGTCGCTTCAGCTTATATTTATGATTCTTATCTCTTCGGTATATTTAACCAACCACAGTCATTTATATTCCCCATAATCTCCTAACTATGCTGCTACCTTATGCTGCTTACTTTGTAGTAACTGACAGATCAAAACCAAATAAACAGGTACCACCATCAATAATGCAAAAGGTAGTGCACTGCCATCATAAAACACCGCTAAAATAGGACCGGCTAATGCGCCAATACCAAAGCGCAACGTACCATTAACGGCGGTTGCAGTTCCGGCATGCTCGGCAAATTCTTGTAAAATTAGCGCATCTGCATTAACAGAAATCATCGATAAACTGCCCATTAGCGGTAAAATTGCCAAAACATAAAAGATTAAAGATAAAGAAAAAATATTAGCTAGCAATAAACTCGTGCCCGCCAGCACTGAAAGTACAACCCCACAACGGAGCATTCTTCTAGAGCCCATTCTTCCCACCAGTCGCGTATTAATAAAGTGAGCAACCATTAAGCCAAAAACATTAAGCCCAAAGAGCCAACTAAACTCGAATTCAGACACTTCAAATACGGTTAAATACACGAAGGGAATCGCCGTAATATAACTAAAAAATGCTAATGAGATCAGCATAATACTTAATAGATCAAAGCGTGCGGCACGGTTACTAAATACAATTTTATAACGCTTAATAACGCTATAGCTAGCGCTAGACTTCACCGTTTTAACATCAGGTAAATAGCAATAACTGCACACAAGAACAATACCAGCATAACCCGCTAATACATAAAAGATCATTTGCCAACTATCGAGCAGTAATATACTTCCAATGCTAGGGGCAATCATGGGTGCTAACATCATGATCATACTGACATAAGATAATCCTTTGGCGGTATCTTTACCGTAAAGTTGTCGAATAATACCAGGAACCACAACTGTTGCAGCGCTACTAATAAAGGCCTGTAAAAATCGCAAAGCAATAAACTGTTCGATATTTTGTGCAATGGTTAATGCCAATGTTGTCATTATAAAGCCGAGCAGCCCTATCATCACTAACCTACGGCGAGAGTACTTATCAGCCATAGGACCAAACACCAGCAAGCCAACGGCGTAACCCAACAAATAAATACTGAGACTATTTTGAACCAGTGGCATTTTTGTTGAAAAATACTCAGTAATTTCTGGCATACCCGGAAGGTACATATCGATAGCCAACGGAGAAACCGCAATAATGGCGGCAAGTAACGGTAAAATTAATGCTAATGAAGTTTTTGTACTGCTTTGTTTCAACTTTGATATTTCCTGATATAGTTAAGATTCTGGGTATTCATAAACTAATTTCCCAAGTACTTGTATTGCATGGTCAATTTTATCACTCCATTGAACACCATAACTAATACGCATATAGTTTTTATATTTGCCAGAAGGGGAAAATATTTCTCCTGGCGCAAAGTTGACTCCTTGTTCAATAGCCTGATTAAAAAACTGACTGCTATCAACATGAGATCGGCATCTAACCCATAACACACTGCCGCCTTTGGGTTTCGAAATGCACACCTGTTCAGGGAAATGTTCAGCAATTAATGCTCGCATTCGTTCACAGTTATATCGCAAGGTTTTTCTTAGCACTTGCAAATGCCGGTCGTATTCACCTGACATTAAGTAATCGCTTAATGTCCATTGCTGTAACATCGAAGTAGAACAAGATTGTGCTCGCTTTATGCGCTTGGCTTTTTCCTCAAATTTACCTGGCAGCAACCAACCAACACGATAACCTGGTGCTGCAGTTTTTGAAAAAGAAGAACAGGTTAATACCAAGCCTTTCTCTGAATATAGTTGCGCTGGTACCGGTCGGCGCTCACTAAAATATAAGTCGCTGTAAACTTCGTCTTCTATTAACGCAATATTATTATTTTCAAGTAACCTGACCATTGCTTGTCGTTGATTGTCCGTCATCATTGAACCTAACGGGTTACTAATCGCCGTTGAAAACAAGCACGCTTTAACGCTGTGTTGTTCAATAACCTTAGCTAATTCAGCAACACAAACGCCCTCTTCAGTGCAGGTATACACTTCTAATGCTTTCATACCTAGGCTTTCAATAAGTTCGATAAGCCCAAAGTAGCAAGGTGATTCCACAGCGATAATATCGCCTCGTTCAGCGACACATTGCAAAGCAATTGATAACGCTTCTTGTGCTCCATTGGTGATAATGACATCTTCATGATTAATCGAAACACCATGTTCTTGATAACGAAAGGCTAAATTCAAGCGTAATTTAGGGTCGCCATTAATTGGTCCATAACTCACCGCTTTTTCAGAAACCCTACTCAGCACCGAGCGCATTAATCTTGCCAGTGTTTTATCTGGTGGATGCGCATGTACCGGGTTTGAAATACCTAATGCTACCGAGTCAGGCATGTGCACCGCATCATAAACCTGTTCGATTAAACTACGACATGATATTTCTGTCGGTTCACCACCAGCCCACTTTGCACGCATAGGTAATAGCGTTCTTGCTTGTTTTGCCTGCAAATAGTAACCAGATTGTGGACGTGCAGAAATAGTACCTTGTCGCTCAAGTTCTAGATATGCCTGCTTAACGGTGGGTACACTAATCTCAAATTGTCGACTAAGTTTTCGTAAACTAGGTAATTTATCGCCTGGGCGAATAGCACCACTTTTTTCCTGTTGCCCAACAAAGTCGATGACCTGCTGATATAAAAAGTCGGAGGAAGATTTGTCGATTAGCCGCATAACTGTATAGGTTTCATTTTCATTTTTCTGTGTATGTTATTACAACAAAAAATAAGTAAAATGTCTATGCTCGCTAACAGCAGCTTCTAAGCAAACTTTCGTTGCTAGATATTCTAAGGGATTACAATGAACAACACCTTTTTATACATCATCACCGTGCTGATATGGGGATCAACGTGGATCGCTATTAATTACCAGCTTGGTAATGTAGCCCCTGAAGCATCAATAGTTTATCGCTTTGCATTAGCCGCTGTTATTTTATTTACTTACTGTAAAGTTGCAGGTTTAAGATTGCAGTTTTCATTACGTCATCATCTGCAATTTTTTATTTTTGGTTTGACGTTATTCAGTTTTAATTACTATTTTCTCTACTCAGCCCAACAGCATATTAATTCAGCATTAACCTGTATCGCTTTTTCGATGATCATGTTTTTTAATGTTTTCAATGCTCGCATTTGGTATGGCACCAAAATAACTCAGCAAGTCTATGTTGGGGTATTCTCGGCTTATTCGGTATTGTGACACTTTTTTGGCCTCAAATAAGTGATACACAATTAGGAGCTGAAACTTTATTAGGCTTAGGGCTTTGTTTAACAGGTACTGTGGTTGCATCTACAGGCAATATGATATCCATGAGGAATCAAAAGCAAAAATTACCACTTTTACCGGCAATGGCCTGGGGTATGGCTTACGGTGCAAGCGCTATGGCAGTAGTATTTATATTACAAGGTAAAAGTTTCAGCTTTGACTATACATTTTCGTATGTTATCTCATTACTCTACTTAGCCGTTTTTGGCTCCGTAATCGCCTTTGCTAGCTACTTAACATTGTTGAATCGTATTGGTGCGCATAAAGCATCTTATGCATCAATTATGTTCCCCGCCGTTGCCGTGATCATTTCAACCATAGTCGAAGGTTTTGCTTGGACAACCTATACCATGGTGGGTTTGCTATTTATCTTAGCCGGAAACTTAGTGGTACTTACTCGCTCAAAAAAACCAATAACACCGATTGATAAACTAGATGAAGATATCAGTAACACTGAATTATTAAATATAAATAAACCAAAATTAGAAACACAGCGTTTATAACGCGAGCTTAACCTCATCTAAACACTCTTTTTTGTGCGCAGTTCACTTTACAGTATTTGCTATTTGCACAACGGCACTGAATACCTTCCTATTCAGTGCCGTTTTTTTTGTCCTGATTCACCAAACTACATGGCAAGCTACATGGCTAAGCTAACTTATTGATAGCATTTTACCGGCCACTTCTTTCACTAACTTTGCGGCCAATTGGCTGGTCATATTATCGATGTCTTTATTAGGGTTATATTCAACAATATCAGCGCCGACTAGCGGCATATTAATTTGATGGATCAAGTTAATCACTTCCCGTGTGGTTAAACCGCCGGGTTCTCTATGTGATACACCTGGTGCAAAAGCGGGATCAATACCGTCAATATCTAGTGATAAATACACCGGATGATCGAACTTTAACGGTTGAGATAATGGCCAGTTTCTCATTTCTAAAGACTCTACATTAAACTTTTTTATTTGTTCCGTTTGGTGCAAGTTTAACGTTCGAATACCCACTTGGACTAAACGATCACATAAACCATCTTCCATCACGCGCGCAAAAGGGCAAGCATTAGAATAACGATTACCTTTGAATGAGTCGTACAAATCTGAATGGGCATCAATATGCAGTATCGACAGTTTATCAAAGTACTTGCGATAACTTTTTAGTATCGGGTAGCTAATACTATGATCGCCACCTAAAGTTACTAACCGTGTGTTTTGTGCCAATAATTCATCGCAGCGTTGTTCAATATTTTCAATAAAATTATCAGATGAAGTGATTTCAACGTTACCAGCGTCTAGCCAAAGCTTTGACTCGCGTAAGTTTATACCTAACTCTGTAGAGCCATTAAGCGAACCATTATTAAGCACTTCCCGAATTTTACTTGGTGCGAGTGCTGGGCCACGTTCAAAAGAAGAATTATCATCAAATGGTATACCCAGAAGCGCAACCTTAAATGCTTGATTGTCTGTCATGTTTTTTCCTTGATAGCGTATTTTATGACAAGGCATTTCCAATTATTCACTGAAAATGCCTTGTATAAACAACTAACCGATATAAATATTTTTAATAACTACCAATCGGTGAACCTGGTGGTAGTGCTACTTTTGACGCTGGAGTAAACGACTTATCATGCGCTAGGCTGTAATTTATTTGCTGTGCTAATAACAAAAAGTGAGCTTGATACCCTTTATATTTTCGTATGCTACGTTTATCGGATAGCCATTGCGCTAAATTTGTCAGCGTAAGATAAACTTCAGCTCGCACTTCAGGTACTACAGCTGTGCTATGCCAAAGGGCTAACAGATGTTCAATAAACTGCTGATTTACACGTTGTTGTACTAGAATCTCTGTTGATTTTTTGGGTGTTGACTGTACCGAGTTCATGACTAATTTATTTAATAAAAAAGCGACCGATGGAATATCTTCATCAATCATGGCTTGCTGCTGTAAGCGCGCTAATCGTTCAGCGTTAAGCAGAAGCGAAAGCGTATGTTTTGCACTTGCTTGCGCAGCACTAATAGGGTCAAACGTTAAACCTGTTTGGCTAATAAAGCTTTCTCTATTTCGACTATAACCGTATGCCTTAGGTGGAATTAATGCGGTTATTTTAGCTGGCAATGTTAATGTTTTTGTTGAAATAGTAGTGATTAGCGCATCAAGGGCAGCACGCTGTGCTTTGCCTGAAACCATTTTTTGTTGATTAGTAAATTGTTCACTACGTAGTTGATAGCCGTAATCGACTCCAGCAATGAGTTTCGCTGCTGCTTGTACTTGAAAGCGATGAAAATTATAAATAGGCACCAATACTTGTTCGAGCTCAGACATTGGCGTGTTCATCTCAATACTGTTTAACCCAAAGTTTGCTAGTGCATGCGCCCTAACTTCAAGTACCCGTGTTAATTCTTCCGCAGGATCTTTACCGTTGTCCCACAAGTGCCCAGTGGCATGAGCACCTGATTGTGGCCTTGCATCAGGATCTGAAACATATTGCAGCCCCGCCTGTTGCGTTTTGGTAATTAATTCGGCTAAAAATGTCGCCTCTTGAGATTCCTCTATGTCTGCATAACCATAAGCAACAACATATTTATCCCACTCACCAATATCTTTAGCATAAGCATTAGCTAAGTTAACTACGCCATTATCAAGGGTAATTAAAGGATGTGGATAGTCCATTACAGATGCTCGATTATTTACACTCGCAGCGAAGTTATGCGCTATACCTAAGGTATGCCCAACCTCATGTGCAGATAATTGACGAATACGCGCTAAAGCCATGTCTTTCATCGCACTGGTATCGGTATCAGCACTTTTAAACGGTGAAGTTAAACCTAAAGCAATTAAATAATCTTGACGAACGCGCAAAGAGCCTAGCGTTACATGACCTTTGATAATTTCACCCGTACGAGGATCAATAACCGATGAACCATAAGACCAGCCACGCGTTGCTCGGTGTACCCACTGAATGACATTGTATCGAACATCCATTGGATCAGCATCGCTTGGCAGCATCTTCACTTGAAACGCATTTTTATAACCAATAGCGGAAAAGGCTTGATCCCACCAGCGTGCGCCATCGAGCAGTGCACTTTTTACAGGCTCAGGAACGCCAGCATCCAAATAATAAATAATGGGTTCAACAGCTTCACTTACCTTAGCTGATGGATCTTTCTTGTTTAAACGATGACGTGGAATAACTCGCTTTATTAATGGTTCATCAATTGCGCTGGCATAATCAGCATATGAATCTTGCCAAAAGCCACTGTAAGGATGAAATATGCGCGTTTTATAATTATTGTCAGGTAGCTTAATTAACGAATGATGTAAGTTCACCGTAACAGCTGATGCATCTGGGGTAACTGATCTTAAGTACTCGCCAGCTTTAGAGCCTTTAAAGGTAATGGTTGCTTCTAATTCGGTATTATTTGGAAAGGCTTTCGTACGTTTTTTATAAACTCCGCTGCGGGTGGTATCAACTGAAAAGCTCCCTTGCTTAGTGCGCTGTAACTGTTCTGACAAGTTATGTATATCAGATAGCAAGAACGGAGTGTAATCGATTAAGGTTTTGTTGTTATCTGCACTGGTATAACTGACGTTAAAACCCCAAATAATGGAGCTGGCAAATGCTTCATCTATGGCTTGTTGTTCAAGTTTGTTATCGGTAGTAGCACGAAAATAGGTATTGAGCTGACGTAAAAATACTTTATTGCCTACTCGCTCAAATCGAACTAGCCTAGTGTCACCTAGTTGACCACGATCTAAGCCAATATCATTGGAACCAATACCGTGTGGCAAACCACTTTGAAATAAAAATTCTTGTTCAAAACGCTCAATCTCTAAAAATACTTTGCCTGTTTGCTCATCAAGATAAAAAGAAAAATATCCTTGTTGAACTTGCTTGTCTTTAACAAAATCAGCGTAATTTTCTTCGGTTTCTGCCTGTGCTTGCGCTAACAAACCGCAATATAAAAATAACACTAACAGCTTAATGAAAAACTTCATTTTATATCCTTGTTTTAAATAAAATAGAGTAAGTTAGATAACCTAACCTTTGAGCTAAAATTAAAATGATAAGAAGTACTAAATAACGTCTTATTATTGTTATAATTGGCTTACATCCACTTAGTTAACTATTGGTTATTTTTAATGGTAAGTGGAGATTAAATAGCACTTTCGATGCTTTGATAATACACCAAAACGTCGAAAATTAAATACAATATGCTCTACCATAAGAGTATGACTCTAAAGTAATTAGGTAACCCTATGCAACGACTAGCTCCCGCCTTACGTGAAGATAATGTACCCGCAGATTTAATTTCATTAATAGAAACCATTTTAACTGCGACAAAAGAAATTTCGTTTCTTGTCAGTCAAGCTCACTTAGGTGATGTAATGGGATCTACGGTAGATGAAAATATTCAAGGCGAGGTACAAAAAAAACTTGATGTTGTTGCTAATGATTTATTTAAAGATATTTTATTAGAGTCAGGATTTGTTAAAGCTATATCATCGGAAGAAGAAGATACTTCTGTTGCGGGTGAAAAGCATGGCAAGTTTATCGTATCATTCGACCCACTTGATGGCAGTTCAAATATTGATATTAACTCATTAATTGGAACTATTTTTTCAATTCATAAAGCGCCTGCTGATATGGAAGCTAGCGATCCTGATATGTTTAAACAATCAGGTAATCATCAAGTTTGTGCTGGTTATGTGCTTTATGGGCCCGCCACAATGTTAGTGATGACCACAGGTAAAGGTACGCACTTTTATGTATTAGACCGAACTCATGGTGGCTTTTCACTCGTTGAGCGAAATGTAAAAGTGCCTCAAGACACGCAAGAGTTTGCAATTAACATGTCTAACCAGCGTTTCTGGCAAGCCCCTATGCAAAACTACATTAAGGATTTACTTGCTGGTGATACCGGTCCACGCGGAAAAAACTTTAACATGCGTTGGATAGCCGCCATGGTTGGCGATATTCATCGCGTATTAACCCGAGGTGGTTTATTTACTTACCCTGCTGATAATAAAAACCCAGAAAAACCTTACAAATTACGTTTAATGTATGAAGCAAATCCAATGAGCTTTTTAATAGAACAAGCAGGTGGTTTAGCTATGACTAGCAAAGGTCGCATTATGGATATGGAGCCAACAGACATTCACCAGCGAGTAGAAGTTATCATGGGTTCAAAAAATGAAGTAGAAGCTTGCTTAGCTTATTACAAGTAAAAGTCTAACCTATCTCAACGATTTTAACGTCTAGTAAACCTAAAAGCACCTGAATTTACCAGGTGCTTTTATTTATAATTATTATAGCCTTACCATAAGTTCAACAAAACAAACTGTTACAATACAAAACCCCATTTTCCCTTTGTTAATTATAAAAAAGAGGCTATTGTTATTTATAGTAGTATTTAAATTTTATGAGTAAAACTTTCACAAGGACGATGGAATAATGAGTCATATCACCAATGTTGAACGTACCTTCACCGAACAAGAACAACTAGTTTCTACCACTGATTTAAACGGCACCATTACCTATGCTAATCCTGAGTTTTGTGAGGTGGCAGGTTACAGCTTAGAAGAGTTAATTGGTCAACATCATAATGTAGTTCGTCATCCTGATATGCCAAAAGCAGCTTTTAAAGATTTATGGGAAAAATTAAAACGAGGAGACTCATGGCGTGGCATGGTTAAAAATCGTTGCAAAAATGGTGATTATTATTGGGTAGATGCCTATGTAACACCATTATTTGATAAAGGAGAAATTACCGGCTATCAATCAGTTCGTGCTTTTCCTACCGTTCAACAAAAAAAAGAAGCTCAATTACTTTACAACACCTTAAACAATAATAAATCAATTTTAGATTTGCACGCTAACATTCCACTCAAGCGCCTTGCTGCACTTATTTGTGTGATCGCAGCAATTGCGATCACTTGGGTACTCACTGGCACGGCGACCTCTGCAATAATATTGTTAGTTTGTGTCGCGTTAATCACCGTTATTTTTTCCGAAGAATTGATAAAAATACCGAGTCATTTAAGTAAAACAAAATCAATATTTGATAGCCCTTCGCGCCATGTATATCTAGGTAAAGGTATACTTAATATCATTAATTACCCTGCCGAATTATACAAAGCTAGAATAAAGACGGTCTTAGGTCGAAGTAACGACTCAGGCAGAAGGTTAGCCAAACTCGCAGAAGAGCTTGCTCATACGTCAAATGAAATGCTTAGTGGTATTAAAGAAGAAAATGAATATATAAGCCAGTTTTCTGCCGATATTACTCAAATGAGTGTAACCATAAACGAAGTAAGTGAAAGTACCAATTTGGCCAATGATAAAGTTGCCCAAGTAAAAATTGATTGCCTACAAAATATTGCCACTATTGAAAGTAGTGAAAATAAAATCGACCAGCTCGCAAATGACGTTGAAAATGCGGCGAATAATGCGACAGAATTAGTGACTGATGTTGATAAAATATCGACTGTTATGACTGAAATTCAAGGGATTGCAGATCAAACAAACTTGCTAGCATTAAACGCAGCAATTGAAGCAGCAAGAGCAGGTGAGCAAGGCAGAGGGTTCGCCGTTGTTGCTGATGAAGTGAGAACACTAGCAAGTAGAACCCAAAGTGCGACAGAACAAATACAATTATCAGTGACTGAGTTGCAACGTACGTTAAAAACTTGGAATCAAGTAATGATGTCGAATAAAACCAATGCCGATGAATGTTCAACTGAATCAAAAACCATTAAAAACGCCATGCAAGATATTATAGACAACATTCAAAATGTTAATGACATGACCGCCCAAATTGCTACCGCATCTGAGCATCAGAGAACGGTAGCTGAACAAATTACTCAAGGTATTCATAATATTGACAGTATATCTCAACGCAATACTCAATTAGCAGCGGCAGTATCTAGTAAAAGTATTGAAGTAAATAAAAATGCCGAAGCAATTGAAGAGCTCAGTACTAATTTTAGTTAACGCTTAAGTAAGCTGCTGCTATATACATTAATAATAAAATGGCTACCTAGGTAGTCATTTTTTATTGGATCACCATAAAGCTTTTTTTTTGCTTAATTTCAGTATTTACCTTCAACTTAGTACACCTCGCCCTTTGACCCTTAACCCCTAACCCGACAAATAAACACCTATTTTTCAATGTTCACTCATGTTTTACAGAGGTAATGAATTTGTCATGCAAATTAAAATAACTGACTAAAAATCATTTTATCAAGGCTAAAAACTTGACTTAAATCAAAAAGAGATTACAATTTTCACAAATTACTGAAAATTCAGAAAGTACAGAAAATGAAAATAACAGCAATGACACAATCATTAGTTTTACACTTTGGTGAAATGGGCTCTCGATGGGGATTAAACAGAACATTAGGGCAAATGTACGCGGTTATTGTGCTCACTGAAGCACCGCTTAATGCTGATCAAATTAGTGAAGCGCTACAAATATCTCGTTCGAATGTCAGCATGGGCTTAAAAGAACTTAAGTCGTGGAATTTAATAAAATTACATCATATCCCCGGCGATCGAAAAGAGTATTTTTCAGCGCCAAGTGACATCTGGGAAATTGCTCGTACGTTAGTTGTAGAGCGCAGAAAGCGTGAACTAGACCCAACATTATCTACATTGCGCGACGCCCTAATGGAGCAGCCAAGTAATGAGTCAGACGAGTACACGCAAATGCGTGTAAAACAAATGCATGACCTCATGGAAATGGTCACTTTATGGACCAACGAAATGCAAGGAATGTCGTCTGAAAAGTTATCCACCTTACTTAAAATGGGTGAAGGCATAAGTAAAATCTTAGATGTTAAAGACAAATTATTACTGCGATAACCTTACATTATATTTTTGATATTTAGGTCAACATAAACGACCTAAATAGTTTTTAGAACATAACTTACAATAACTTAACCCAGTGGAGTACATCACGTGTTAGATGCATCAGCTATTGCTAATGACACAAGTTTCATGCTTTCCCGCATCCAATTTGCTGCCAATATTAGTTTTCATATTTTATTTCCTACTATCAATATCGCCTTGTGCTGGGTATTGCTGTTTTTCAAAGTGCGCTTTAATCAAACCCAAGACGATAGTTGGTTACGTGTATACCGATTTTGGGTCAGAATATTTGCGTTAACTTTTGGTATAGGCGTGGTCAGTGGCATTACGATGTCATTCCAGTTTGGTACTAATTGGCCGGGTTACATGGAAACCGTAGGTAATATTGCGGGACCGTTACTCGGGTATGAAGTAATGACCGCTTTCTTTTTAGAAGCCTCATTTCTTTCAATTATGCTATTTGGTATGGATCGAGTGTCTAACCGTGTTCACACCATTGCGACCATACTGGTTTCATTTGGCACCACATTATCAGCATTTTGGATTTTGTCTCTTAATTCTTGGATGCATACGCCAGCAGGTTTTGAGATGATTGATGGAGTAGCACATGTTACTAGTTGGCTTGAGGTTATTTTTAACCCTTCTATGCCCTATCGATTCATGCACATGCTAATAGCCTCAGGGTTAACGACGGCATTTTTAATTTCAGGTATTTCTGCATACAGATTAATCAAAGGCGACAATAAAAAGTCAGTAAAACAAGCGTTAAATTTTTCAGTCATTTTGGCGGCTGTTTTAATTCCTATACAAATTTTTGTCGGTGATTTACACGGGTTAAATACCTTTAAAAATCAACCTGCTAAAATTGCCGCCATGGAGGGGGTATGGAACACCGAAGCCAATGTTCCGTTATTACTGTTTGCATTACCTGATGAACAAAAACGAGAAAACAACTTTGAAGTAAAAGTGCCTAATATGGCCAGTATTATATTAACCCATGATTCAGCAGGAGAAATACAAGGCTTAAATGACTTTGTAGATAAACACCCTCCAGTTGCGCCGGTATTTTTCAGCTTTAGAATAATGATAGGCGTTGGTGTATTAATGCTACTATTTTCTTGGCTCGCAACTTATCAATATGTTATCAAAAAACGCTACCCAACTTGGTTATTAAAAGTGGGTGTTGCTATGACATTTTCTGGCTGGTTAGCCACACTGGCTGGTTGGTATGTAACGGAAATTGGCCGACAACCTTACTTAGTAACGGGAATATTACGCACCAAAGACGCCGTGACCACTACACCGCCAGAAAATATAGTTATGTCATTAACGCTGTATTTAGTCATTTATGGTTTCTTGCTTATTGCCTACATACGCACTTTATTTGTCATGGCAAATAGAGCGATAATTTTAGAACAGTCAAATGCATCACTAAACGAATCAAACTCGTCGATTGAACCTCAAATTCCCTTAACTGAAGAAGGAGCGAAATAATGATATCTTCATCAGTTGATTGGCTGCCTATTGTATTCGTTGGCTTAATGGGCCTTTCGTTTTTAATTTACGCGATACTTGATGGTTACGATTTGGGCGTGGGTGTTTTACTACCTTTGGATAACCAGCAGCAGCGCGACACTATGATCTATTCCATTGGACCATTTTGGGATGCTAACGAAACATGGCTGGTAATGGCTATTGGCTTATTGTTGATAGCCTTCCCTAAAGCACACTCAATTATCTTTCAAGCATTGTACTTACCAACAGCCCTGATGTTAGCCGGGCTTATTTTACGCGGAGTTTCATTTGATTTTCGAACAAAAGCGCCAAGTAACGACAAAAAGAAGTGGGATTTTGCGTTTAAATTTGGCTCTTTATTAGCGACATTATCGCAAGGTTACATGTTGGGGCGTTATATCACCTCCTTTGAAGATACATGGTTATCACTCGGTTTTTCTGTCTTGTCCGCTATTTGCGTAACAGCTGGTTATTGTTTTATTGGCGCAGCATGGTTGGTAATGAAAACCGAAGGTGAATTACAACGTAAAGCGGCAAAATGGGCGAAATATACCAATGTATTAATGGCGTTTGGTATTGTCGCTGTATGTATAACCAATTTATTAATTGATCAGCAAATTATGGATAAATGGTTTGGTGGCGTTCAAGCCATACTGATTCTTCCATTAACTTTCTTACTTGGTTTTACTTTTATTACTATCCACCGATATCTAGACAAAGTACCTATGGAGAATGACTTTGGCTGCTGGTTACCATTTTCAGCTGCTATTATGTTATTTATTCTCTGCTTTTGTGGTTTAGGCTATAGTTTTTATCCTTACATAGTGCCCTTTCAAGTAACCATATTTGAAGCGGCAAGCTCAAGAGAATCACTATGGTTTATCTTTGTAGGTGCTGCAGTAGTGCTGCCAATGATTATTGGATACACAATATTTTCTTATAAAGTGTTCTGGGGCAAAACCACTAAGCTTAACTACTAGGTTTAACTACTAGGCTGAACGATCTGGTTTAACGACTAAAGTTGGACAAAAAGAGTGCAAATAGTCACTAGGCTATCACTAAGAATTTTTGCTAGAATATGCGCCATATTCTAGACAATACTCACTTTAGACGCACCGTTATTAAATTATCGGTGCTTGGAGATAGCAATTTATGCCAGCTTACGCCGTAGGTCACAAAGTACCAGATTCAGATTCAATTTGTTCAGCCATCGCACTTTCATATTTAAAAACCACTATTGGTGAAGATGTGAGACCAGCACGTTTAGGTGAACTTTCACCTGAAACTGCGTTTATTTTAGAAAAATTTGGCTTAGAAAAACCTGAGCTTAAATTGAGCTATGCTGATACAGACGGAATTTACGTTGTTGATCACTCAGACCGTATTCAAGGTCCTGACGATATTGATGACTCAACGGTATTAGGCATTATCGATCACCATAAATTAGGTGATATTACTACTTCAACCCCGTTGGAAATTTGGGTTCGCCCTGTGGGTTGTACAAATACTATCATTAAAATGATGTACGACTTTCACGATGTTGAAATTCCTAAAAACATTGCTGGTGCCATGATGTGCGCCATTTTGTCTGACACTGTAATTTTTAAATCGCCAACTTGCACCACTGCTGATATTAAATGTGTTGAAGCTTTAGCAGAAATTGCCGGCATCGAAGATTACAAAGGTATGGGCATGGAAATGTTCACGGTTAAGTCTTCTGTTCAAGGTACACCAGTACGTGATCTAGTGTTACGTGATTTTAAAGATTTCAATATGAGTGATAATATTGTTGGTATTGGCCAGTTAGAAGTTATTGACCTAGCATTATTTGACGAGATGAAAGCTGATTTACACGCTGATTTACAAGCGGTTAAAGAAGAAGGTAAGCGTCATACCGTAATGTTGTTACTTACTGACATTATGCAAGAAGGCTCTGAGCTATTAGTGGTTAGTGACGATACTAGCATTATTGAAAAAGCTTACGATATTAGCTTAGTTGACAATAAAGCTTGGTTACCTGGTGTCATGAGTCGTAAAAAGCAAGTCGTGCCACCACTACAAGATACTTTTGCTAAATAACCAAAACTGAAATCAAATAAATTTCACTGAAGTTAACTATTAGCGACTAAGAGTCTTAATTTAAAGCCCAGTTATCACTGGGCTTTTTACTTTCTAGATATTTTAATATGCCTTAATTTCATCAAAAATTTAGGGCATAAAGTCAAAATTCTAAATGACCTGCGCTTTGCTAAACCACTTTTTATAAGGTTGATATCTATCGTAAAGCCAATTAAACATGAAAGTATAAATGAGTATAAACGTTATAAATCCAGCTTCTAAAATAATAGCGGCTAACCAGGTTATATTTAAATACCAAGCTAATGTTGGCAAAGTAAATATCAACAGACCAAACTCAAAACCACAGGCATGACAGATTCGAGTGACTAAACTCCTTTCAATCCGATTTCCGCCAGCTAGTCGGTCAAATACTATGTTGTAGATGTAATTCCAAAACATAGCAAAAACAGATAACGCAATACCAACAACCAACATTTTATCAGGCTCAAAACCAGCAATTAACACGGTTGCAGGTACTGTTATGGCCAATGTGGTAACTTCAAAAATGATAGCCTGAAAAACTCTCTCAATTGTTTTCATAAAATAATTCTATTTATAGTGACGATGCCGCTATTTTCATCCAAAATAAAGATACATGTAAGTTAGGTTGTATCTGGAAAAACGATATGTTTAGTGTTGAACAACTTCAAGCCTTTGCTACAACGGTAGAGACCGGATCATTTTCGGCGGCGGCTCGACATTTAAATAAAGCGCAATCAGTGATTAGCCAGCACATCATTAATTTAGAAATAGACTGCAATGCCACGCTTTTTGAACGCTCTGGCCGCTATCCTTTATTGACAGAGGCCGGTAAAAATTTATTACCACAGGTACAAGCACTGCTAAATCAGCATCAAAGGTTAAGAAATTCTGCACTGGCATTATCGGACGATACACCGAGCGAAATAACAATAGCACTTGATGAAGGCATACCGTTTAAAAAAATCATAACCGCTATTGACCAATTACAACGTCAATATCCTCATGTAACTTTAGAATTTTTAAGTGCCTCAAGTCTCGATATCATTGACATGCTAAAAACCGAGCAAGCATTAACAGGTATTATTTTTAGCGAACTTGCGATGCCGAATTATTTAGATTTTGAATGCCTTGGCACTGTAAAGTTTGATGTGTATGTTGCAAAAAATCACAGCCTAGCAAAGCTGAAGTGTAAAAACATCGATGGTTTGCGACTACACCGTCAATTACTCATTCGCTCGCGCAATACCCAAACAAGTAGCTTTCAATTAAAGATCAGTCCCGATATTTGGTATGCCGATAATTACTTTCTATTACTTGAACTCGCCTTAAAAGGACACGGATGGTGCTTATTACCTAATCACGTGGCAGATGAATCAATAGAGCGAGGAGAACTAGTTAAGTTAACGTTAGAGCATGGTGATATGGGCTGGCATGCCAATGTTGATGTATTGCAGCATCAAAGACACAGTAACTTAGCTATTTTTAGAACACTGAGAAATTTATTGCGGAACCGACTTAAACCTTAGCATTTGCATCGTAAAAAAGCCCAGCAGTTGCTGGGCTTTTGTTATTTACCTACTCGAGAAAAGTTTAAATACCTTTCACGCCCATATTGAATAGTGTAAAACCGTAAATATCAGCATATTGATCAATGGTTTTACTGATTGGCGTACCAGCACCATGACCCGCATCCGTTTCAATACGAATTAAGGTTGGGTTAGCGCCAGCTTGTTTCGCTTGTAACTCAGCAGCAAATTTAAATGAATGTGCAGGTACCACGCGATCATCATGATCACCTGTTGTTACCATCGTTGCTGGGTAATGCGTACCCGCTTTAACATTATGTACAGGCGAGTAGTCTAATAAATAGTTAAACATTTCAGCATTGTCATCTGATTTACCATAGTCATAAGCCCAACCAGCGCCTGACGTAAAGGTATGGTAACGAAGCATATCAAGTACACCAACGGCTGGTAATGCTACCTTAAATAGTTCAGGACGTTGTGTCATCACCGCTCCTACTAATAAACCACCATTAGAGCCGCCCATTACCGCCAGCTTATCAGATGAGGTAACTTTTTCTGCAATTAAGTATTCTGCAGCGGCAATAAAGTCATTAAAAACATTTTGTTTTTTCAACTGAGTACCAGCGTCGTGCCATTTTTTGCCGTATTCACCACCACCACGTAAATTAGCAACAGCATAAACGCCACCTAATTCTAACCATGCAGCACGCGTTGAGCTAAATTGTGGTTGTAAACTAATATTGAAGCCACCGTAACCATAAAGAATAGTTGGATTAGTACCATCTAACACTAAACCTTTATTATGAGTAATGATCATAGGAACTTTAGTGCCATCTTTAGAGGTATAGAAAACTTGATTTGATTCGAAGTTATCGCTATCAAATTTAACTTTCGACTTCATATGTACAGTAGACTCACCTGTTGTGACATCTAAACTGAAAACTGTTGACGGTGTTTTCTGATTACTAAAAGAGTAATAAAGCTTATTTTGTAATTCTTTACCGCTAAAGCCGCCAGCAGTACCAACTTCAGGTAAAGCGATATCACGCACTTTTTTGCCACTCAGATCATATTGCTGGATAAAAGATGTGGCATCTTTCATATATTTAGCAAATAAATAACCGCCACCCGTTGAAACATCTAATACATTTTCAGTCTCAGGGATAACATCTACCCAGTTATCAACAAGTGGTTGCTTAGCATTAACTTTAACAACGCGTTTATTTGGCGCATCCATGTTAGTAATAAACAGTAAGCTATCACCTTTGCTGCTCACTAAGTAAGTATCAGAGTCGGTGTTGCCCACAACAGTAACCAATCCTGAATCAGCTTTGGTTAAGTCTTTAATAAATAATTTACTACCTGAAGTAGAAACCGCTGCTGACACTAATAAGTATTTGCCATCATCAGTCACTTCACCACTAACATAACGATGTTTTTCAGCCTCAATACCACCAAATACCAATGCATCAGTCGATTGAGCAGTGCCTAACTCATGATAATATAATTTATGTTGATCAGTTTTTGCTGATAACTCACTGCCTTTAGGCTTGTCGTAGCTAGAGTAATAAAAACCTTTGTTACCGACCCATGATAAACCGCTGAATTTAATATCAACCAGCTCTGACTCGAGTACTTCTTGAGTTTCGGTATCAATAATGCGTGCTTTACGCCAATCGCTACCGCCTTCAGAAATTAAATAAACTGCTAATGAACCATCTTTACTAAATTCAATGCTCGATAGCGAAACGGTACCGTCTTCACTAAAAGTATTAGGATCTAAAAATACTTTTGCTGGAGCATCACCCTTTTGACGATACAAAACATATTGATTCTGTAAGCCATCATTTTTATAGAAATAACTGTAGTCGCCCTCAATAAAAGGCATGCCCACTTTCTCGTAATCAAGCAAAGCGGCAAGGCGTGATTTAATTTTATCGCGGTAAGGAATTTGTGCTAAATAGTCATGAGTGGTTTTATTTTGTGCCGTGACCCATTCAGCTGTTTCGGCGCTCATATCATCTTCTAACCAACGATAGGCATCGGGCACTTTAGTACCAAAGTAGTCATCAACTACTGTACCTTTTTTCGTTTCAGGGTAAGTTATCATTGTGCTTTCATTACTAGCAGTTGCTGCTTTTTCAACTGTCGAGGCTGTTGCTGAATATTCAGCACAGCTAGTAAGACCAAATAGAGCTATCAGTACCGCCGAGCTTAAGGTTATTTTTTTAGAATTCATAATTTACCATATAAATTAGACTGTTATTATTTGCCAGCAATCATAGGGGAGGAAATTATTGATGTCTACCAAATCACTAAAGTTAACAGAAAGTTACTGTAAACAACTGAACCGAAGCGCAACAGACCTTATTCAAGATCCCGCTTGTTTATTTAACCGCACTATAACGTCGATAAAAAACACAAGATCACCTTGATAAACCATATTAATGATTTAAGTTTGAACATTACTTTGTTAACGTCATAAGCTATTGTTTTTAAATAAACATCATGCGTATTTACTCCGAGTTCCGATTAAATACGTCAGCTATGACTATCGTCAAACAATTAAAAGAAAAATGGTGCACCTATGAATATTGAAAATTCTTCCCGCCTTAGCTATCAGCTTATTGATGAAACTGACAGCGAGTTTCTGTTTCAACTCGATCAAAATCCAGACGTTATGCGCTACATCAATGGCGGCGTTTTGACGACACGCGAAGATATTAAAGATCTATTCATCCCACGTCTTAATACCTATAAAAATGTCGATAAAGGTTGGGGATTATGGAAAGTTAGCGTTATGACAACGCAAGAAGATATTGGCTGGATTTTAGTACGTCCTATGGAGTTTTTTTCCGACACCCCAATTTGGCACGACATTGAATTAGGCTGGCGATTTTTACAATCCACTTGGGGCAAAGGTTATGCCTCCGAGGCAGCAATTCATATTCACCAAGCACTAGCTAAACAACCTGAAAATAAAGTATTTAGTGCGGTTGCCATGCAGGATAATGCCGGCTCTATCGCTGTAATGAAAAAAATGGGTATGAAATATATAAAATCCTATACTCATTCTGACTCACAACTGGGTGATTTAGATGTTGTGCTTTACAGCATAGAAAACGTCTGAAAAATTAAAAAGTGCCTGTTGAAATAAAGTCTCTCCCTATATTTATCTATAGCCCACTTTATCGATAGAATTTTGTCAGTATATTCTTTTGGCGCACCTTCAACCGCTATTATGGATGGCCTGATTATCAAAAGTTAAGATAATTTGAAATAAACACTTGACGATACAAATGATAATGATTATCATTTGTATATCTTCTTGGTCAAAGTGGGCGCACTACTACTTAGACTAATGTTGATACAAGTGCGGAGCTTAGTTGTTATGAATTAGGACGTGTTTCAACTAAGCAACGTACTTAACCAATGAATAACTTGATAGCGTTATTTAAATTAAAAAGCCAACTATTCTCCAGTAGTTGGCTTTTTTGCATTTCAGCTATTTTTTAAGGTTGTACGTAGGTAAATAATTTATAACTTGTCAGGTCACCCGTATTAATTTTTTATCTTCGTAAGGCGCAGCTTTTAAATAATAGTATCTTCAAGTTGAACTAAGTTTATTAAAACTAAAAAACAGAAAAGCCCAACAAAAGTTGGGCTTTACATAATTCAACGAGTAAAAGTTAGCTAAATTTCTTCATCAAAAGTGAGTAAGTGAAATTACACTCTTTCAAATACTGTAGCGATACCTTGGCCTAAACCAATACACATAGTGGCTAAACCAATGTTAGCGTCTTGCGCTTCCATTAAGTTAATTAACGTACCTGAAATACGCGTACCTGAACAACCTAATGGGTGACCAAGAGCAATAGCGCCACCGTTAAGGTTAATCATGTCATCCATTTTGTCTTCTAGACCTAATGAACGTACACATGACAACGCTTGTGCAGCAAATGCTTCGTTAAATTCAGCCAATTCAATATCAGCTAGAGTTAAACCTGCACGCTTTAATGCTTTCTTCGTTGCTGGTACTGGACCAAAGCCCATAGTAGATGGATCACAACCTGCGATAGCCATACCACGGATTTTAACACGAGGTGTTAAGCCCATTGCTTTTGCACGTTCAGCTGACATCACTAACATCGCCGAAGCGCCATCAGAAAGTGCAGAAGAAGTACCGGCTGTTACTGTACCATTTACCGGATCAAATACCGGACGTAAACCCGCTAAGCTTTCAATCGTGGTTTCAGGACGAATAACTTCATCATGCTCGATAAGCGTTAACGCGCCCATAGCATCATGACCTAATGTTGGTACAATTTCGTTTGCCCAACGGCCTTCAAGCATAGCTTTGTGAGCACGTTGATGAGAACGAGCGCCAAAAGCGTCTTGTTCAGCACGCGTAATACCGTGTTGCATACCTAGTAACTCAGCTGTTAAGCCCATATTACCGGCAGCACGTGAAATATGCTTACTTAATGCAGGATCAAAATCTACATCGTACATCATAGGTACGTGACCCATGTGTTCAACACCACCAACTAAAAACACATCACCTTGACCGGCCATGATGTTAGTCGTGGCGTCATGTAGTGCTTGCATTGAAGAACCACATAAACGGTTAACAGTAACAGCACCAGTAGACTTTGGAATATCGGTTAATAGTTGAGCATTACGAGCAATGTTAAAACCTTGCTCTTTAGTTTGCTTAACGTTACCCCAAATAATATCTTCAATTAATGCAGGGTCTAAATTAGGGTTTCTTACTAACAATTGTTGCATTAAGTGTGCTGATAAAGTTTCAGCACGAACATTACGAAAAACACCAGCTTTTGAGCGCCCCATTGGGGTACGGATGCAATCGACAATTACGACTTCTTTCATGATTTTCTCCTTCGCTTAAGCTGTTTTAACATCGGTTGTAAAATATGACTGACCAGATTTCGCCATTGCGCGCATACCGTCAGTTACTTGATAAATTTCGCCTAAGTGCGCGTATTTATCAGCCATTGCAATAAAGTTATCTAAACCTAATGTTTCTAAATAACGAATTGGACCACCTCTAAATGGAGGAAAACCTAAGCCGTATATCAAGCCCATGTCAGCTTCAGCTGCGGTATCAACCACACCTTCTTCTAAACAGCGCACAACTTCATTCACCATAGGGATCATCAAACGAGCGATAGTTTCGTCTTGGCTAAAATCTTTTTTCTCAACGCCAGCAAATAAATCATAAGCCACTTGTGCCGCAACTTTCGTTGGACGACCGCGCTTATCTTTACCGTAATCGTAAAAGCCTTTACCATTTTTCTGACCTAAGCGATCTTTATTATATAAAGCGCTTACTGGGTCATTATCAATTTTAGACATACGCGTTGGGAAACCAGCAGACATAACACCGGTACAATGATCTGCAGTATCAATACCAACAACATCAAGTAAATATGCAGGGCCCATTGGCCAACCGAATTGCTTTTCCATTACTTTATCAACAGCAACAAAATCAGCACCTTCAAGTACTAATTGGCTAAAGCCGGCAAAGTATGGGAATAAAACACGGTTGATATAAAAACCAGGACAATCGTTAACTACGATAGGTGATTTACCCATTTTCGCAGCGTAGGCTACAACAGCAGCAACGGTTTCATCTGAAGTTTCTTTACCACGAATAACTTCAACTAATGGCATTTTGTTTACCGGGTTGAAGAAATGCATGCCACAAAATTTATCTTTACGTTTAAGGCCTTCTGCTAATAAATCAATTGAAATAGTAGAGGTATTTGAAGTCACGATGGTGTCTTCGCTAACATGACTTTCAACTTCAGCTAAAACCATTGCTTTAACTTTTGGATTTTCTACAACAGCTTCAACAACAATATCAACATCTTTAACGCTGTCGTAACTTAATGACGGGGTAATACTATTAAGTACACCAGCCATTTTCTTAACCGTCATGCGACCACGTTCAACTTGCTTAGTTAAAATACCTGCAGCAGTTGATAAGCCTAAATCAAGCGCTTGGTCGTTAATATCTTTCATGATAATTGGCGTGCCTTTATAGGCTGACTGGTAAGCAATACCACCACCCATAATTCCTGCACCCAACACAGCCGCTTTATTTACAGCTTTAGTGGCTTGTTTACCGGCTTTTTTCGCTTTTCCTTTCACTACCTGATCGGCCATAAATAGGCCAATTTGTGCAGTAGCTACGTCGGTTTTCGCTAATTTTGCAAAACCGGCATTTTCTAATGCCATTGCGCCAGCACGATCTAAACCTGCGGCAGCTTCAATGGTTTTCACCATCATCATAGGTGCTGGGTAATGTTTACCCGCTTTCGCTGCAATCATGCCTTTACACGTATTAAAGGTCATAATCGTTTCTGTTGGTGAAAGCTTTAATGGCTCTAGTTTAGGCTGACGCTTAGCACGCCAATCTAATTTGCCTGCAATAGCTTGATTAAGCATTTTTATTGCTGCTTCACGCAAGTGTTCTGGTGCTACAACTGCATCAAGTAATCCTACAGCCATTGCTTGTTCAGCTTTAAAAGCTCGGCCTGTCGACATCCATTCAATGGCATTATCAGCGCCAATTACACGTGGTAAACGTACAGTACCACCAAAACCAGGGATTAAACCTAAGTTAACTTCAGGTAAGCCGATTGAACATGTGGTATCAGCAATACGATAATCACACGCTAAGGTCATCTCACAACCACCACCTAACGCAAAGCCATTGATGGCAACGACGGTAGGAAGATTAATATCTTCAAATGAGTCAAAAATATCGGAGGCTTGTTTTACCCAAGGTAATAATTCGTCTTCCGGCTTTTTAAATGTTTCTAAAAACTCGGTGATATCAGCACCAACGATAAATGAAGACTTACCTGAAGTAATTAATACTCCTTTAGCTTCACTGCAATTATTTATCGCATCAATAATGGCGATATATTCTTTAAAGGTTGCCTGATCAAACTTGTTAACTGAGCCTTGTGCATCGAATTTAAATTCGACAATGCCATCATCTAACAACTTGGCAGAAAGGCTTTTGCCTTGAAATAACATGCCTACTCTCCTGACTTTTTGTGGGTCGATTGACTGGTAATATGTAATCATAGACTACTACCGAGCGTGTGAATATTTAGCTTACACATTAAATTTAATTAACAAGTAAAAGAAATAAAGTGCCCATGAGTTTGCCTTGAAAGGAAAGGGAAAGCAAACTTTTTTAAACAAGCGTTTTAATTAAGTGTATTAATTTTTTCAAACGCCTTATTTAATGCGCCCTCGCGTGCCTCTTAGTTCATTTTTATGCATTTTATCCAACAGCACTTTCTCCATATCAATACCTTGCCAGTGAGCAATATCTAATACTCTGAGCACAATATCAGCTAGCTCTTCAGCAAAGTCATCACTTGGTTTTTCACCACGACATTCATTAATTGCCTCACCAACTTCAGAGGCGACCAAAGCTAATGCTTCTAAAGTAGTTTTATTGTGCCACCCCATACGTTCAACCCATTCATAATTGAGCTCTGCTATTTTATTAATATTCATTAATGCCTCTGTAATGGTTTTATTAAAGTAACAACTAAGTAATAACCCGAAAAATCAGGATTATCACCTTTTGTTTTACTACATTCTTTATGGTTTTTTCTTGTAATTAACTTACAATAACTTGCCCATGTCAATGCCATAAAACTGAAATTAAAATGCTAATCAGCGAAAAATTACGTACTCCGGAAAACTTATTACTCGCTATGGCATTTATTATGCCTTTAGTCTTTTCAGTTTGGATGGCAATGTTAAACAACTTTGTTATTGAACAGGCAAACTTTACTGGTATAGAAATAGGTATATTACAAAGTTTAAGAGAGATCCCAGGGTTCCTTGCCTTTACCGCTATTTATGTTTTGCTATTTATAAAAGAGCAAAAGCTAGCCTTACTTTCACTGGGTTTAACCAGCTTAGGGGTTGCAGCAACAGGTTTTTTTCCATCGGTTGTTGGCTTATACCTCACTACGGTCATTATGTCCGTTGGCTTTCATTATTTTGAAACCGTTAATCAATCACTCACTTTACAATGGATCAGTAAAGATAAAACTGCGCACTTTTTAGGTCGAGCCTTATCAGTGAAATCTATTGCCTCTTTACTTGCTTTTGGCAGTATTTGGGTATTAATGGAGCAATTTGAATGGAGCTATCAAGCCACTTATTTACTGTTTGGCGGTATTGCCTTAGTTTTCACTATCGCTTTGGTTATATCATTTCCATCTTTTGTACCACCCGTAGAACAATCTCGTCGATTAATTTTACGAAAACGCTATTTACTATTCTATGCATTAACCTTTTTTAGTGGTGCACGCAGGCAAATTTTTGTCGTATTTGCTGGCTTTTTGATGGTAGAAAAATTTAATTATAGTGTTGCAGATGTTAGTGCATTGTTTATGATTAACTATGTTTTTAATTGGTTATTTGCTGCAAAAATTGGCAAATTTATTGGCCGAGTCAGCGAACGCCATGTGTTAAGATTTGAGTATATTGGGCTTACCATTTTATTTATTCTTTATGGTTTAGTTGAAAACGCCAATATTGCAGCCGTATTGTATGTTATTGACCACTTATTTTTCGCGCTGGCAATTGCCATAAAAACCTACTTTCAAAAAATTGCTTTGCCAGAAGATATAGCCTCAAGTGCAGGAGTTAGTTTTTCCATCAATCATATCGCAGCTGTAGTTATTCCGGCATTACTTGGAATGGTTTGGATAGTGAACTCTTCATGGGTATTTTATATTGGAGCAGGCTTTGCGTGTTGTTCTTTGTTGCTGACTGTATTTATGCCGTTATCTCCAAAGCTAAATGTGGAGTTTCGCAAAAAAGAAAAAGCACTTGTTCAACAAGTGCTTTAATTAAATGATTAAGGGCATAATACCGATAATGAATAACATAATGCTATCGGTTAATTTTCTCTAGAAAGCTAAAAAACTCATCAGCAGGCATAGGTTTTGCGTAATAGAAACCTTGAACTTCATCACAGCCTAAAGTTTTAAGCTCTGCTTCTTGTCCAGTGGTTTCTATGCCTTCAGCAATAACTTTCAAACCCATTTGCTTACCAAGGTTGATAATAGTGTCTGCTATTATTGAACCTCCCGGTGCTGCAATATCGCTAACAAAAGCTCGGTCGACTTTTAATCGGTCTAAAGGGAGTTTTTGTAAATAACTTAAAGACGAGAAACCTGTACCAAAGTCATCAAGAGCAATACTGATACCTTCCGCTTTTAATCTGACTAGCGCATCAATAATAATCTGAGGCTCGTCCATTAATATATTTTCAGTAATTTCTAACTCTAATTTACTGGTATCAACTTTATTAGACTTGGCTATTTCAATCACCGTATCAACAAAATTGTCGCGTTTAAATTGTGGTATAGACACGTTAACCGAAATACTGACATCGTTAAATTTACTCGCTGCTAGCTTATTTAACTGCTGGCACGCTTGATCAACCACCCAATTACCAATTTCAATAATTAAACCTGAATACTCTGCTAGTGGAATAAATACAGCTGGTGAAATAAATTTACCTTCGGCGGTTTTCCAACGTAATAACGCTTCGGCGCCAATAACCTTGCCAGTCGATAAACTTAGTTGTGGTTGATAATAAAGCTCTAAGCGGTTATCAGCAAAATCAGTACGTAATTGTCTGATCATTCCTAAACGCCAAAGCGTTTTATCTTCCATTTCTTGATGATAATAAACATAAGGTTCATGCAAAGATTTTTTAGCTAAATTGAGCGCTATATTAATTTGGTTAAGTACTTTTACGCCACGAGAACCCGCAGAGCTTTTTGAACAAAACCCGAAACATGCACTAATTAGTAGGTTTTGTTCTCCAACAGCAAAGGGTTCATTAAAGAGTGCCGTCATCGTTTCTGGGTTCACCCATTCTTTAGGACCAATAATGCCAAAAACATCAGCGCCAATTCTTGCTATATGATTTTGTTCACTCAACGATCGAATACGAGAAGAAACAGCCATCAATAACTGATTGCCAATATCTTGGCCTAATCCGTCGTTGATATCACTGAAGTGATTAAGATCAATAAGCGCGGTAGCTAATTCGTTGTTATCACTTTGACAAAAGTCATCGAGTAAATTTAAAAAGTCTAAACGATTAGGTAAATCTGTTAACCAATCTTTATAGGCAGCATTGCGCAGTTTTTGAAATAAATGAACATTTTCATAACCGGTGGCGATATTGGTTAGAAAAACTTCGATAAGTTGAATTTCTATTGTGGTTAATGCTTTACTTAGTTCTAGATGAATTACAGCTCTAAAGCCACCACTTGAAAAGTAAAATGAGGCTGAATCTGCATCAAAAAAATGCTGCTTTTGTTGAAAGCAACGGGTAATTTGGCTGTCAGTATCTCTATTATCTAAACTGGATAATTTTTGATTCACTGCAGTTTCGGATAAGCCTGACTGTCCTAAAATATACAAACTTAAATCATCAGCACCATTGACGATACTTTGCCCACGAGCACAAAAGACACTGTTGTTACTATCCACTAGCATTTTAAACTCGGCTAAAACGCCGCTAGCATAGTCGTGTACTGTATGCTGCTCAAGTAAGCTAGCAGCAGCGCCAATAATTTTTTCTAAACCTTGTCTATTTTTAGTAACGGAGTCAATTTGCTGGTATGAACGAATAGCGGCATAAACTGTGGTAACTAACTTGCGGCGGGTTAACTCTGTTTTGGTTTTGTAATCATTTATATCGTAATCTTTAATAACACTTTCTTCTGGCGCATAACCTGGCTGGCCGGTGCGTAGAACTATTCGAATGTCATCACGTTTTAATTTTTCACGTATGTGCTTAACCACAGTAAGGCCAGCGTCATCGCTCTCCATAACAACATCAAGTAAAACCAAAACAATATCGTCATGTTCTTCGATTAAACTACATGCATCTTGGCCTGAGTAAGCGTGTATATATTCTAAGTGTCGACCTAAAACAACCAGGTCCGATAAGGCAAGCTGAGTTACTGAATGGATCTCAGGATCATCATCGACAATTAATACTTTCCATGTATCTCTAATAGCTGAATCAAATATTTCATCTTCATCGCTATCATCGATAAACAAAAAATCGTCGTTGGTATTTTCGGAAACTTGCATATCATCCTCAATGCACTAGTAAATAACAACTAGCTGAATTTTTGAACATCGGTCTCATTATAAATTGCCAACGTGTAATAAGTATATAATAAAATTCGGTTTAAGATTATTCAACAATTCGTTTTAATAATATTATCATTTACTGACTATATTGATACTAAATCATTCCTTTCTGTAACAATTTGCACTTAATAAAACTTAAGCACTTATAAATTAAAGATAATATTTTAGTGTTTGTAAAGTAATCTTGGGAATATAATGTCATAAGCAAAACTTATATTTACGCTATAATTAATTTTTTGGTGATGTTATCTTGGTTCGCTAAGGGTTTTATAGTTTTAAAGGATACATTGGGTGTCGAATTCTATTGATAAAAATAAAATAATTAAGCACTCTGGGGAGCAAAGCAGTCCAGTTATCATTGAAAATGATGAAGACTCTAATGCGCCTAGAAGTAGTAATAGCACAACCGCAAATGCCTCGTCACAAAAACAAATTTTGCTATTGGCTAAAAAGTTTTCACTTAATGCTGCATTTTTACCTGAAATTAAACAAGCTCCTATAGAAGACAGGGCTTTTAGACGTAAAAAAATCGACGAATTACGCAAGCAGCAAAATATGGAAGCCATCGTGTTACGTGCGATTCAATATTGCTCTGATGAAAATATGACCGATAGAGCAGATCAAGACTGGTTCAGCTCGTTTGTTATTCTTGCAGAAGGTATTAGCAATAAAAACATGCAAGATTTATGGGCGAAAATTTTAGCGGGTGAAGTATCTAAGCCTGGTTCTTTTTCACTAAAAACCTTACAAACCTTTCGAAGCATGGGCATTACTGAAGCTAAGCTATTAGCAAAAGCATGTAGTTTAGCGATGTCTGATACACGTAGAAAAAATATTCGCGTGATCAGCGGTGCTTATCAAGTCCCTACATTATTTAATTTTTTCAATAAACAACGACAACAACAACTCGATCTTAATCAAGCAGGGCTGAGCTACGCTGATATTTTAACTTTGGCGGATAATCATCTGATGTTCGAACAAGAAACAGAAAGTCACTCGCTCGCTAAAGGGGAGAAGATTCAGTTTAACTATAATGGCAAATCAGTGAGTTTTGTTGCTAAAAAAGCCGATTGTATACTTACGTTTTATAAGTTCACACCTATTGGTACTGAACTCGCACACTTAATCAATGACAATGCAGATGAAAGCTATTTGTCGATATTAAAAACAAAACTTTCAGAGAATTTTTCTATTACTAATTAAGCTACAATTAACGGGTTAATGTTAACCAGTTAATTATTTCAATCTAGAACAAAAAAAGAATGCGACAAGCACATTCTTTTAGTTCTATCGATTAAATTCCATCACCATCGGTATGTAAACCACATTCTCTTTGCATACCTGAAAAGCGGGTATCACTTTCATCCATGCCAGCGGTCAATGGTTTTGTACTATGAACATCTCCAACCGAAACATAACCTTCTTCCCATAACGGGTGGTAAGGTAAATTGTTTGCCGTTAAATATTGATGAACATCTTTATTTGACCAATCAATAATCGGGTGCACTTTAAATCTGCCACGTAAAATACTGACTACTGACAAACCTTCGCGATGACTTGATTGCTGTCTTCTTACACCTGAAAACCATGTACCCGCTTGTAACTCACTCAAACCACGTTCTAATGGTTCAACCTTGTTGCGGCGATTATATGCTTTTAACGACGCTTCATCTTTTGACCACTCTTCACCATATTTAGCTTGTTGCCATGCTGCACTTTCTTTAGCACTAAATACTTGTAAGTTTAAGTTTAAGCGATCGGTTAATTTTTCAATAAACTGATATGTTTCAGGAAATAAATGACCCGTGTCAGTAATCAATACTGGAATATTGGGGTCAATTTTCGTCAACATATGCAGCATCACCGCAGATTGAATACCGAAACTTGACGATAATACGAATTGCGATGGTAAGTTTTCCATCGCCCATTCTACGCGCTGCGTTGCAGACTGCTTCTCTAACAACTCGTTCCACTGCTTCAACCAAGGTTCAGGTAATGACGCTGGAAATTTATTACTAATCACAGGAGGTATACTCGCTTTAATAATATTAGTCATGAAAATCTCTTTTGCTGACAATAACTTCATCAATAATACCAACACGTATAACGAAATCGCCAAAAGCTTCAGCTTCATTGCGCTCAGTAGCCCAACGAGCCACTAAACTATCGATTTCTTGAAGAATATCTTCTTCATTTAGGTTTTCTTTATACATTTTAGGTACGCGAGTACCAATAATGTTGCCACCTAAGTGCATGTTGTATTTACTTGGACCTTTACCTACTAAGCCTATTTCAGCCAACATGGCGCGACCACAGCCATTAGGACAACCTGTAACACGTAAAATAATACTTTCATTAGCCACATTATGCTTAGCTAAAATGGCTTCTACGTCAGTAACCAAGCCAGGTAAATATCTTTCCGCTTCAGCCATTGCAAGTGGGCATGTAGGAAACGCTACACAGGCCATTGAGTTCTTACGCTGAACAGATACATCATCAGCCATTAAACCGTGTGCACGTGCTAAGCGCTCAATTTCTGCTTTGTCTTCACTAGCCACACCAGCAATAATTAAATTCTGGTTAGCTGTCATTCGAAAATCGCCTTTATGGATTTTCGCGATTTCTGCCATACCTGTTTTCAACGGTAAGTTTGGCTTATCAAGTAAACGACCATTTTCAATAAATAGCGCTAAATGATGTGTGCCTTCATAACCCTCAGTCCAACCGATACGGTCGCCACGCCCAGTAAACTCGTAAGGGCGACTTTCTGCAAAAGTAATACCTGCTCGTTTTTCAACTTCTGCTTTAAAAGTATCAACACCTACACGATCTAAGGTGTACTTAGTTTTGGCATTCTTGCGATTAACTCGGTTACCCCAATCACGTTGAGTGGTAACTACTGCTGCAGCAACATCTAAAGTTTTAGATAACTCAACAAAACCAAAATCATCGGCCTTGCGAGGGTAAGTAGATTTGTCGCCATGAGTCATGGCTAAACCACCACCAACTAAGACATTAAAACCGATCAGCTTGCCGTCTTTAGCAATAGCAATAAAGTTCAAATCGTTAGCGTGTACGTCAACATCATTTTGCGGAGGAATAACCACCGTAGTTTTAAATTTACGTGGTAAATAATTAGGACCTAAAATAGGCTCAACTTCTTTACCATCTTTGCCTTCTTCTATTACTTCGCCATCAAGCCAAATTTCAGCATATGCACGGGTTTTAGGTAACAAGTGTTCACTAATTTTTTTAGCCCACTCATAAGCCTCTTGGTGTAACTCAGACTCAACAGGATTCGTAGTACAAAGTACATTACGATTAACATCACCTGCGGTAGCAATTGAATCGATACCATATTCGTTAAGCGTTTGATGCATTAACTTAATATTAGGCTTTAATACGCCGTGAAATTGAAAGGTTTGACGTGTAGTTAAACGAATACTGCCATAACTTGTTTTTTCACGTGAAAACTTATCAATAGCTAACCATTGCGTTGGTGTAATAATACCGCCGGGCATACGAGCACGTAACATGACATTATGTAATGGCTCAAGCTTTTGCTTAGCACGTTCATTACGTATGTCACGGTCATCTTGCTGATACATACCATGTGTTCTGATTAACTGAAAATTATCAGCAGTAAAACCGCCGGTAACGTTGTCTTTTAAATCTTCAGTAATGGTGCCGCGCAAATAGTTACTTTCCCCTTTTAATCTTTCATTATCGGCATGTTTGCCTTCAACAATTAAAGGGCCATTTTCCTGATCTTTATTGGTCAAGTCAGTCATTAGTAAACATCCTTCTGGTAACGCTTGGCGTTACGTAAATCTTTTAAGTATTCAGCTGCCTGTTCTTGTGATAATTGACCTTTAGTTGCAATAATAGATAGCAACGCCGCTTCAACATCTTTAGCCATTCGACTCATATCACCACAAACGTAAATGTGTGCTCCACGTTCTAGCCACGCGAATATTTCGTCAGCGTTTTCTAATAATCTATCTTGAACGTAAATCTTTTCTGCTTGATCACGAGAAAATGCAAGATCAATTTTAGTCAACAAACCTGATTTTAAATAGCCTTGCCACTCAACTTGATATAGAAAATCTTGAGTAAATGTTTGATCACCAAAGAACAACCAGTTATCACCACTAGCTTCAGTCGCTTCTCGCTCCTGCATAAAGGCTCTAAAAGGTGCTACACCGGTACCAGGACCAATCATAATTACTGGAGTATCATTGTTAGCGGGCAGTCTAAAGTTGTCATTGTGTTCAACAAACACCTTAACTGCACCACCTTCATCAATACCATTAGTCAAAAATCCTGAAGCACCACCTTGACGGAAAGCGTCACCTGCTTCGTATTGCACAAGGCCAACAGTTAAGTGAACTTCTTCTTCAACTTCACTTTGCGATGATGCAATTGAATATAGTCTTGGCGTGATTTTTCTTAAAGCATCAATAAATTCTTGAGCGTTTACCTTAGTTTCATTTGGTAATGAAGCAGACTTAACAACATCAACCACCTGATGGTTAGCCGCGTATTCGCGTAGAGCCGCTTTATCATCAAGTAGATCTAACAAGGTTTTCGCTTGTGATTTATTAGCCCAGAATTCGATAAATTGAATTGAGGTTTGTGTAATCTCAAACTTAGTTTTTAATGCCTCAGCTATAGTTACGCTTTCATTTGCTACAGTCACTTGTTCTTGATCATCTATAGCGAGCTCTGTAATAAGCTCATCAACAAGCGAGGCTGAGTTTTCAAACCAAACACCTAATGCATCACCGGCTTGATAAGTTAAGCCAGACTCACCCAAATCAATTTCAACATGGCGAACATCTTTAGCTGAGTCTCGGCCAGTAATTTTTTGACTTAGTAATAATTCTGCAGTGTAAGGGCTTTGTTTGGTATATAGATCTTCAGCAATAGTTGCATTCGTTAGTGTTACAACATTGTTAGTTGCAACTTCACTAGCTAAAAGTTCTTTAGCTTGTTTTACTACTGTCGTCGACCATGTTTTAGCATCTGCATCGTAATCAACATCACAATCAACACGCGGGGCAAGTCTTTTTGCGCCTAGCTTTTCAAGATTAAGATCAAAATCTTTACCCGTTTGACAGAAAAATTCATAACTGGTATCACCTAATGCAAGAACACTGTATTGCAAATGATCCAGTTTTGGCGCTTTTTTAGATGCTAAAAACTCATGCAATGCAATTGCATCATCAGGCGCTTCACCTTCACCATTAGTACTTGCAACAATAAGTAAGTGCGTAATATTTTTAATTGCCTTAGGCTTAATCTCGCCCATGCTTTTTAATTCAACACTTAAACCTTCAGCAGCCGCTAGTGCAGCTAAGCTCTTAGCAACACCTTTAGCATTACCCGTTTGTGAGCCGTACAAAATGGTTAATGTTGACGCCACAGCACTCGACACTACTGCGGGAGCGACTGCGGTATTAGGATTTTCAGCTTTAGCGGCTAAATAACCACTAGCCCACGCTAACTGTAGCGGAGAAAGATCATTGATGCTTTGCTTGAAAGATGCCAATTGATTGGTATCTAGCATTGTTTGGTTTAATTTTTGCTGTTCCGGCAACATTCGACTATACGCCCATTACTGATTAATGATGCAAGAATAGACTGATTTGCTACCAAATAAAAAGAATAGAAATGGCTTTTTTATACAAAAAAAGAATATAGGAATAATAGTAACGTTTTCTATACAGATACTAGTCGTATTTAACTACTCATTAGAGTAGTAAATAATTGAATTTATCTGGGTTATATCGCTATGAACGCGTTATCTGTCATCACTGTTTGTATTTTCTAAACGACAGAAAGCACAAAACTCGTTACATCAGTAACAGGTTTCTCTAAAGAGAAGAGAAGAGAAGAACCGACACAAGCCTTTTACCAACGGCACTAACACGTTTAATGCACGAGTTTTAGTTTATAAATTCCAGACAGCAAAAAGCCCGACTCTTTCGAATCGGGCTCTTCTAAATAGAAGCCTAGCAATGTCCTACTCTCACATGGGAACTCCCACACTACCATCGGCGCTAACACGTTTCACTTCTGAGTTCGGAATGGGATCAGGTGGGGCCATGTCGCTATTGTCGCTAGACAAAAAGGGTACAATCTTGAAAGCTGCACTTAAAGCCTTGGCTCTAAGTAATAAATACATTGATTTTCTGTCTCTTATTCACACAATTGTCATGCGTGATGCGTGTATTCCTACACTTTTTGTCAAACTTCATACAACAAAACCACTTGGGTGTTGTATGGTTAAGCCTCACGGGTAATTAGTATTGGTTAGCTCAATGCCTCGCAGCACTTCCACACCCAACCTATCAACGTTGTAGTCTCCAACGACCCTTTAGGGAGCTTAAAGCTCCAGTGAGAACTCATCTCAAAGCCTGCTTCCCGCTTAGATGCTTTCAGCGGTTATCAGTTCCGAACGTAGCTACCGGGCAATGCTATTGGCATAACAACCCGAACACCAGCGGTTCGTCCACTCCGGTCCTCTCGTACTAGGAGCAGCCCTCTTCAATTCTCAAACGCCCACGGCAGATAGGGACCGAACTGTCTCACGACGTTCTAAACCCAGCTCGCGTACCACTTTAAATGGCGAACAGCCATACCCTTGGGACCGACTTCAGCCCCAGGATGTGATGAGCCGACATCGAGGTGCCAAACACCGCCGTCGATATGAACTCTTGGGCGGTATCAGCCTGTTATCCCCGGAGTACCTTTTATCCGTTGAGCGATGGCCCTTCCATACAGAACCACCGGATCACTATGACCTACTTTCGTACCTGCTCGACGTGTCTGTCTCGCAGTTAAGCTGGCTTATGCCATTGCACTAACCGTACGATGTCCGACCGTACTTAGCCAACCTTCGTGCTCCTCCGTTACTCTTTAGGAGGAGACCGCCCCAGTCAAACTACCCACCAGACAGTGTCCCCAAGCCCGATAAGGGCCCTAGGTTAGAACATCACGCATACAAGGGTGGTATTTCAAGGTTGGCTCCACCGCATCTGGCGACACGGTTTCAAAGCCTCCCACCTATCCTACACATGTAGGAGCAATGTTCACTGTCAAGCTATAGTAAAGGTTCACGGGGTCTTTCCGTCTAGCCGCGGGTATACGGCATCTTAACCGCAATTTCAATTTCACTGAGTCTCGGGTGGAGACAGTGTGGCCATGATTACGCCATTCGTGCAGGTCGGAACTTACCCGACAAGGAATTTCGCTACCTTAGGACCGTTATAGTTACGGCCGCCGTTTACCGGGGCTTCGATCATGAGCTTCTCCGAAGATAACCCAATCAATTAACCTTCCGGCACCGGGCAGGCGTCACACCGTATACGTCATCTTTCGATTTTGCACAGTGCTGTGTTTTTAATAAACAGTTCCAGCCACCTGGTTACTTCGACTCTCCTGTGCTTACTCCGCAAGGGATTCACACGAGAGAGCGTACCTTCTCCCGAAGTTACGGTACTATTTTGCCTAGTTCCTTCACCCGAGTTCTCTCAAGCGCCTTAGTATTCTCTACCTAACCACCTGTGTCGGTTTGGGGTACGGTTCCTATATATCTGAAGCTTAGAAGCTTTTCCTGGAAGCATGGCATCAATGACTTCAACTCCGTAGAGTCTCGTCTCGTATCTCAGCGTTGAATGAAGTCCCGGATTTACCTAAGACAACCGCCTACATACTTTCACACGGACTACCAACGCCGTGCTCACCTAGCCTACTCCGTCCCTCCTTCGCAATATATAGAAGTACAGAAATATTAATCTGTTTCCCATCGACTACGCGTTTCCGCCTCGCCTTAGGGGCCGACTTACCCTGCCCTGATTAACATGGGACAGGAAACCTTGGTCTTTCGGCGGGGAGTTTTTCACTCCCCTTATCGTTACTCATGTCAGCATTCGCACTTCTGATACCTCCAGCAAGCTTTACAACTCACCTTCAACGGCTTACAGAACGCTCCCCTACCACTTGTTCCTAAGAACAAATCCGCAGCTTCGGTGACTAGTTTAGCCCCGTTACATCTTCCGCGCAGACCGACTCGACTAGTGAGCTATTACGCTTTCTTTAAAGGATGGCTGCTTCTAAGCCAACCTCCTAGCTGTCTATGCCTTTCCACATCGTTTCCCACTTAACTAGTACTTTGGGACCTTAGCTGGCGGTCTGGGTTGTTTCCCTCTTCACAACGGACGTTAGCACCCGTAGTGTGTCTCCCGCATATCACTCATTGGTATTCGGAGTTTGCAAAGGGTTGGTAAGTCGGGATGACCCCCTAGCCTTAACAGTGCTCTACCCCCAATGGTGTTCGTGCGAGGCTCTACCTAAATAGATTTCGGGGAGAACCAGCTATCTCCCGGCTTGATTAGCCTTTCACTCCGACCCACAAGTCATCACCGCATTTTTCAACATACGTGTGTTCGGTCCTCCAGTTGATGTTACTCAACCTTCAACCTGCCCATGGGTAGATCGCCGGGTTTCGGGTCTATACCCTGCAACTAAACGCGCAGTTAACACTCGCTTTCGCTACGGCTCCCCTATTCGGTTAACCTTGCTACAGAATATAAGTCGCTGACCCATTATACAAAAGGTACGCAATCACCGGACTAAATCCGGCTCTCACTGCTTGTACGTATGCGGTTTCAGGTTCTATTTCACTCCCCTCACAGGGGTTCTTTTCGCCTTTCCCTCACGGTACTGGTTCACTATCGGTCAGTTAGGAGTATTTAGCCTTGGAGGATGGTCCCCCCATGTTCAGTCAACGTTTCACGTGTGCCGACCTACTCGATTTCATGATAAGTTTATTTTCGTGTACGGGGCTATCACCCTGTATCGCTCTACTTTCCAGTAGATTCCACTAACTTACAAACCACTTAAGGGCTAATTCGCGTTCGCTCGCCGCTACTAACGAAATCTCGGTTGATTTCTTTTCCTCGGGGTACTTAGATGTTTCAGTTCTCCCGGTTCGCCTCATTAAGCTATGTATTCACTTAATGATACCCAAGTTACCTTGGGTGGGTTTCCCCATTCGGACATCTTTGGCTATAACGGTTTTTATCACCTCACCAAAGCTTTTCGCAGATTAACACGTCCTTCATCGCCTCTAACTGCCAAGGCATCCACCACATACGCTTAGTCACTTAACCATACAACCCCAAGTAGTTTCCTATTTGGTACAAGCAGGTGACAAAACCTGCTCAATTGTAAAGTCTGACATTTTCACGCACACAAAGTGTGTCTTGAATAAGAGTGGTAATAAATCTTACGATTTACTACCGGGTTGATTACGTTTCCGAGGAGGAACCGTAATCACCATCATTAACAGGCGATATTCCCATTAATAACAGCTTGGTATTTATAATTTATGAACAACAGCGCGACACCGTGTTCACCATATAAATACCGGTATTTATATCAGCTTTCCAGATTGTTAAAGAACTTGTCATTCACACGCATTCGGTGGTGACTTGGTTAAAAACCAAACTTAAAGTAGCTTAAACAAAGCATAACTTAAGTTTGGTCTTTCTATTCTTAGTGAAGAAGTGGTGGAGCTAAGCAGGATCGAACTGCTGACCTCCTGCGTGCAAGGCAGGCGCTCTCCCAGCTGAGCTATAGCCCCGCAATGGGAAACATACTTTAGCCAAAACGTAATGTTTTGTTCTATATCAAGGCGGTTTATCGCGACGTGTAGATTTCCTACACGAGTGATGAACCAACGCCGATAGAGGACAAAATTGGTAGGTCTGGGCAGACTTGAACTGCCGACCTCACCCTTATCAGGGGTGCGCTCTAACCAGCTGAGCTACAGACCTATTTCTCTTTCAAGAATTTACGTCCGAAGCTAGCATGTTTGGACTTCTTCTAATTTGTTATCATGTAATTTGTGTGAACACTCGTAGAACCAAGGTTCTCATTAAGCTGTTTTACTTCAAGATAAGGAGGTGATCCAACCCAGGTTCCCCTAGGGTTACCTTGTTACGACTTCACCCCAGTCATGAATCACAAAGTGGTGACCGTCCTCCCCGAAGGGTTAAACTAGCCACTTCTTTTGCAACCCACTCCCATGGTGTGACGGGCGGTGTGTACAAGGCCCGGGAACGTATTCACCGTAGCATTCTGATCTACGATTACTAGCGATTCCGACTTCATGGAGTCGAGTTGCAGACTCCAATCCGGACTACGACAAGCTTTGTGGGATTCGCTCCACCTCGCGGTATTGCTGCCCTCTGTACTTGCCATTGTAGCACGTGTGTAGCCCATCCCGTAAGGGCCATGATGACTTGACGTCGTCCCCACCTTCCTCCGGTTTATCACCGGCAGTCTCCTTAGAGTTCCCGCCACTACGCGCTGGCAAATAAGGATAGGGGTTGCGCTCGTTGCGGGACTTAACCCAACATTTCACAACACGAGCTGACGACAGCCATGCAGCACCTGTCACAGAGTTCCCGAAGGCACAAGTCTATCTCTAGTCTCTTCTCTGGATGTCAAGGGATGGTAAGGTTCTTCGCGTTGCATCGAATTAAACCACATGCTCCACCGCTTGTGCGGGCCCCCGTCAATTCATTTGAGTTTTAACCTTGCGGCCGTACTCCCCAGGCGGTCAACTTAGCGCGTTAGCTACGCCACCCACAGATCAAGTCTACAGACGGCTAGTTGACATCGTTTACGGCGTGGACTACCAGGGTATCTAATCCTGTTTGCTCCCCACGCTTTCGTGCCTCAGTGTCAGTCTTTGTCCAGGTAGCCGCCTTCGCCACTGATGTTCCTTCCAATCTCTACGCATTTCACCGCTACACTGGAAATTCCACTACCCTCTACAAAACTCTAGCTTGCCAGTTCAAAATGCAGTTCCCAGGTTGAGCCCAGGGCTTTCACATCTTGCTTAACAAACCACCTACGCACGCTTTACGCCCAGTAATTCCGATTAACGCTTGCACCCCTCGTATTACCGCGGCTGCTGGCACGAAGTTAGCCGGTGCTTCTTCTGCGAGTAACGTCACAGCTAGCAGTTATTAACTACTAACCTTTCCTCCTCGCTGAAAGTGCTTTACAACCCGAAGGCCTTCTTCACACACGCGGCATGGCTGCATCAGGCTTTCGCCCATTGTGCAATATTCCCCACTGCTGCCTCCCGTAGGAGTCTGGGCCGTGTCTCAGTCCCAGTGTGGCTGATCATCCTCTCAAACCAGCTAGAGATCGTCGCCTTGGTAAGCCATTACCTTACCAACTAGCTAATCTCACTTGGGCTAATCAATGAGCGAGAGGTGCCGAAGCGTCCCCCCTTTGGTCCGTAGACGTTATGCGGTATTAGCAGTCGTTTCCAACTGTTGTCCCCCACTCAAAGGCATATTCCCAAGCATTACTCACCCGTCCGCCGCTCGACGCCGAATAGCAAGCTATTCTCGTTTCCGCTCGACTTGCATGTGTTAAGCCTGCCGCCAGCGTTCAATCTGAGCCATGATCAAACTCTTCAATTAAAAATCGTTTGTGATGCTCACCTTAACTAACCGAAGTTACCTAAGAAAAGACATCTGCTCAATGAATTCTGTCGTGTTACTTTCTATCCGACTAAAGAAGAAAGTAACTACATAAAACGTATATTTAAACTCGAAAGTCTAAATGATACTTATTTTTTGTGTGACATCATATTAAGCTGTTTTTTTGTTACCCGAGGGTAACTATGTAAAATCAACGTTAATGTGAGTGTCCACACAAATTGCATGATAACTAATTGTTAAAGAACGTTAGTTGATACTCGAAGTAAAAAACTAACCGAAACAAAATCTCATTCGCTTTGCTTCGTTGCTGCAGGCCTTGCCTGAAGCGAGATGCGCATTCTACGCAACTCAGTTTTAATGTCAACGTTTTATTTGAATTTATTTTAAAAGTTTTTAAAACTTTCAAAACCTTTCTTTAAAACGTTAAGTTAACTAATTCAGCCTGAACTGCGTTAGATAACTTATTAAAACAGTTCCTTGGGGTGACCCCTTGGAACTGGAGCGCATTTTAGAGATTTTTGACCTCACGTCAACACCTAAATGCAATTAAATTGCGAAAAGATGTTTGTTTGCTTTTTATTTGCACAGACAGCGCTTTTGTTGAGCTATAGCAGTTTAAATAGCGTTCATGACATATACATAGTTACTTAACTGCACTAAATTTAATAGCAATTGGTATCTGGTTTATAACTTACTATCACTATAATTAGACTTCATATTATTGCATTTTCATTAATAGGTAATATTGAATAACTTTATACCCTATATATAGGGTATAAATGAAAGTCACAGGATACGAAACTGACTTAATCAAAACACAAGTATAGTTTCAAACTTGATATGCTTATTGTGCTAAAAAATGTGTCATTAAGTGATAATCATGATGAACGTCAGATTTTGTAAAACAATGGACTATATAGTTATCAACTTTATCAAGTGCTCATATAACCCATCCGTTTCGTATTCGACATCTCAAAAGGTACTGACTTGAATAAATTGCATAAAAATCACACTTATTCTTGCACATTACCAAAAGGTGGGTAACATAGAATTGCAATTTAAGTTTCTTATAAAATAATAATTAGGTATCCATTATGAAGTCTCCTCAACCATTAACGTTAATAGTGGCGTTAGTATTTTCTGTAGCTATATACTTTTTAACGAACGGTAATGTTATCGAACTTTCAAGCATGAGCGCTGCAGTTATCGCTTTTGTTTGTGCATTTATCGCTCCGTTAATTGGCAAAGCTCAAACAAGTGTAGAAGATGTCGACACGAGTATTAGTACACTCTATGTTGGCAACTTACCGTATAGAGCAAACGAAGCAGCCGTTAGAGAGCTATTCTCTGAGTATGGTCAAGTTCAATCTGTTAGATTAATGAAAGATAAGCATACGGGTAAAAGACGTGGCTTTGGTTTTGTAGAAATTTCATCTGCTGATGCTGACAAAGCTGTATCTTCATTGAATGACAGTGAATTCCAGCAAAGAACTTTAAAAGTTCGTGAAGCTAAAGAGCGTCCTGAACAAGTTGTTGAAGAAACATCGCATTAACGTACTTTAGAATGTGCTTAATGATTTTTAATGCCGTTTACCTAGTAAACGGCATTTTTATATCTAATTTAAAACACCATTAACTAGTTCAATAACGACACTCCCACATATAACTTCAAAATCACCTCAATAGTTAATACCACCCTTCATTTTCTCTACAAAGTGTTGCTATCCGTTATTCTTATAATTTACGTGTTTATATTGTTAACCTCTGATTTAGTTCTTTATTAACTGTAAAAAATGGTGACAAAAGCTTTATCTTCAAATAAAGTGTAAACGAAATGTAATATATTGTTAAAAAGATGGATTTTCTTGACTAAAAAATAATAATTAGCCCAAAGAGAATTCAATGCCAAATAAAGTTTTTCAGTTAGTTTTCAAAATAGCTTTCTTATTTCTAATGTGTAGTTCCTCCGTATTTGCAGCCTCTATTCCAACTGTTACCAATTCTTCTCCAGTTGAATCGTTTATCGGCGAACCTTTTTGCTTTAACGCAAACTTTACCAACAGCTCTCCTGACATTGGATATGGGCCATATTATTTGCTGCAGTTGGCACCAGATTTAACTTATCAATCAGCGACTTTTAGTGGTCTTGATTTAGAATTGGTGTCTAATCAAACTTATACAGCAACAGGTACCTTAAACGATCCTATATCTGGTTTGCCTTTTACTGGCACTGAAGGTGGGAGTTTAGTAGCGCTTACTATCCCTGTTGGCTCAGTTTCAAATAACCAGCAACCTTTGACGGTAGAAGTTTGCCTAAATCTAGACTTAAATGCCGAGCCTAATGTACTTCAAACTGATGCCATAGGTGTGGTACCAGGTTTTCAATTTGGTGATAGTGCTACAGGTACTAAGGGTGATGATACTATTGTCGGCACTGCTGATAATAATGACTTCACACCAACAGTCATTAAATATTCAGTTTCAGACACACAACCAGAAAGTGAAAATCCACCAGGGCCACAATGGACTTATCCTATTGTTGCTATTGCTGATATAGCTTCAACAGCCACTGTTTCTCCAATAACATTTCCCACTATTACCTTACCAGGCAACGTTAAATATCAAGGACCTTTTAACATTGTTGGTGGCACAAGCTGTAGTATATCGCCAGATGAGGCGACCTTAGCATCTAGTACTGGTATTGGTAATGATGTAGATATCATTATAAGTTGTGCATCAGGTACTGGTACAAGTAATCAATCACAGGATATTCGCGCCGATTTCGACGTTTATATTACTGATACATTAAACTCGATGACCTGTGATAGCGATTCTGCAATTAACTCTGCAAAACATTTAGTATTAAGAAAAAGCGCCACAGGTACAGGTACGCCTGGCTCTACTATTACCTATACATATGCCTATCAAACCTCTGAATATATTGATGGTATCAACAACTTTACTGTTACTGATATTTTACAAGATGGTATTAGTTACAGCGAAGTTGCTACTAACCAAATTCAGTTATCTATAGTACATAATGGTACTAATAGTGCCACGACGACATTAAATGTTGCTTACACAGACTCTGGCACCTCATCAACTTTTGAAAATGCAGATATACTAGCTGCTATTATTTCTGCTGGTGGCAGCATTGGCCCCGCGGAAAACGGCACAGTAACTTATACTGCAACAATTGACCAAACTTATAACAATAATGAACCAATACTTACGCGTGACACTATTAACAATGACGTAACCGCAACTTACGGTTTAAGTGATGCGAGTGGTGCTCAAGGTTGTTTTGAAGACTCAAGTGCCTCGGTTACCATTGAAGATATTACCATCAGCAAAACTACGATCAGTTCAAGCACGGTTAAGCCAGGTGATGTTGTACATTTTCAGCTAGCAATTGAAATACCTTCAGGTGATGCAAACAACGTTGTAATGACTGATGTATTACCACTTCCTGTATTTACAGCAATCGACTTTCCAGCAGCTACACGAACAAGTACTACCGCTTATCCAGGGTCAGCTGCAGCCGGTAACTTTATAGAGTATGCCGCTGCTTCTGAATACGATGGTGACTTCACTGTTACGCGAGATGGTGGCTCAAATAGTATCAACATCAACTTTGGCAACATTAATACAAGCACAGCGAATTCAAAAAATATTGTTATTGATGTTTATGCGCTCGCTAGTGATGAACCTTACGCTGATGGTTTAAGCCTCGCTAACCTATTAAACGCTTCAACTAATAATAGCGCCGTTGATAACGCAACTAACAACACAGTTACACAAATAACGGTAAGAGCTCCTGATGTTACAATAACAAAAGAAATTACCAGTGATACAAGCGATTTAGATGCTGGCGATCAAATTGATTATAAAATAACTTTAGAGAATATCGGTGGGGCTGACGCTTTTGATGTAACCGTTACCGATGTCTTTGAAAGCACACTTAATTCATCTTCTTGTACTATTCCTGTATTGGCGGGCGTTAGTGGTGGCTCATCAGGTACACTTGCGACGGGCCTTACTCTTAATAATACTCTTGGCGCAGCAGAAACGGCGACACTAACTTTTTCATGTAATATTGATGGCAGCATTGGAGCTAACACAGATATAAATAATACCGCGCAAATGACCTTTGCCGCAGGCTCAATGCAAGCGGCTTTTCCAGTGCGCGAAAGTACAATTTCAGCAACGAGTATAAGCCCTAGTGTTGAAAAAACATTAGTTTCCACATCAGAAACGGATAGTACCGTTAGCGATAGCCGCACTGAATTAGCCATTGGTGAAATAGCGCGCTTTCGTATTGTTACCGCGATACCTGAAGGGGTTCATAGCACAGTTAACCTAAGGGATATATTACCACCAGAACTGATTTATCAAAATGATGGTAGCGCGAAAATTGGTTTTGTCGGCGGGAGTTTAAACTCTAGTGAGGTCACTGATCCAGGTGCAGGTACATGTACATACACATTAGCAAATGCTAGTTCCAGTCCTGACTGTGATATTACAGCGACCAATGCCTCTTTTAGTGCTGGTACTGATCCTAATTTTAATTTAGGCACAGTAACCAATAGCGATGATGACGCTGATGTAGAATATATCGTGCTCGAAATTAATGCGGTGAAAGTAGATAGTGACAGTGTTAATTTTTCAAACCAAGGTCGGTACATTGACAGCACAGGTAGTTATACATCAAGTGCTATAAACCTAAAACGTGTCGACCCAACATTAACGCTAGGCAAAAATGCGGGTAACACAGGTGGTGATGCCGGTGACTCTATAACTTACACATTAACAATTACCGCTCCACCGAGTTCTGACTCGAGTGCTTTTGATATTGAATTAGTTGATATTTTACCCAACGAGTTAGTTTATAAAAATGGCAGTGCGGCATTTGGAGCCTGTGCAGGTATTTCCACTTTTGACGTCTCAAATCCAAATACGACCGGCATTAAACTCACTGTTGATAAACTAGCGGTCAGTGAAAGTTGTGTATTTACCTACGACGCGAATGTTTCATCAGCCGCTTCGCCTGGTCAAGATATTACTAACAATGCGACCTTGGATTGGACCAGTTTAGCAGGGTCGGGTAGTACTTTATCAGGCTCGAGTCCGGGCACTGAAAAAAGCTATCAAACAACTGATTCAGCAACCGTTACGGTTGAATTAACCACCTCAGAAAAATCTATAGTTAGCACTAATATTATCCATACTAGCGAAGCAGGCACAGGTGCAAGCGGCTCAGAACGCTTACTTTCAATTGGCGAAGAAATTAAATATCGATTGGTAGTAACCGTACCAGAAGGTAGAGCCAATAACTTTATCGTCAGAGATAATTTACCTACAGGGCTTGAATATGTAAATGCGAAGGCCTTTATCTCGTTGGTAAGTAATGGTGGTTTAAGCTCTAGTTATGGTAGTGGCCTCTGTGCTGGTGGAGTAGCAACATCTACGGATCCTAATGTAAGCCCAGACTGTGCGATTACGCCTACTTTAGGAGCATCAGGAAACTCTGTAGATTTTGATATTGGTAACGTAACAAACAGCGACGCTGATGGCGACACTGAATATATTGTTATTGAGTTTTCTGTTTTGGTTAGCAACCAATTATCAAACCAACAAAATGTCATATTATCAAACCAATTTGAAGTATTATTGAGCACAGTACAAAACTCAGTTTCTAGCACCGTGTTAGCTAAATTAGTTGAGCCAACACTATCACTTACTAGTGCAACAACCCCTAGCTCAGTTGATAATCGAACTGATGAAACACCAACATTTGCTTGGACATTAGTACTTAAAAATGATGGTTTAGCACAAGCATTTCAAGTGCAAGATGGTGACAACACTAACTGGCAAATTCAATTACCTGATGGCGTTGAAAACATTACCTCATTGAATGTTTCAAATACTGGCAGTGTGGTTGATAACACCGACCTTACAACAACTATAACGTCTTCAGATTTTACTGTAAGCGGTGCCGACAGTAATTTACTCAGTATTAATCGCACTTTTGCCATGAGCCCTGCGGCAACACTCACCATTACCTTTAATACAAACTTACAATCTACGGTCAAACCGGGTTCAACTTTAACAGCCAATACCGATGTAGACTATGCCGGACAACAAACAGGTGCCGCAGCTGAAAACGTACGTAACTTTGCCGATATTAACACCGGCACAGGTAATAACCCTGTTACCTCTAACAGCGCACCATTAAATAATTACCGCACACAAACCGCAACAAGTGTTGTAACGACTACATCAACACCGGTTATTGGCGTAGCAAAAGAGCTAATCAGTAACACTTTTGATCCTGCTGACGGTACTTTTGATCTTGTTTATAGATTTTATGTTGAAAATAGTGGCGACGTTTCATTAACAAATATTCAACTTACTGATGATCTTGCGGCTACTTTTAGCCCTATCGCATCAGGCGATATAGATGTTACCTCAATTACCAGTACTGACTTTACGGTTGATGGTACATTTGACGGTATTACCAACAAAACATTAATCGATAATACTACACCTTCAACACTGGCAATTGGTGTAACTAAAACCTTAGATATTACTGTTACTGTTAGTCCTGGTAGCGATCTTGGCACCTACAACAATAGTGTTACGGCAGCGGCAGAAAGTGCCCGTGATGATACAAATACCACCAGCGATACTTCTGTAAATGGTAATGACCCTGATCCAGCGAACGATGGCCCTAGTAATGACACTAGCACAACGCCTGTAACCTTTGCGGTTGATCCTAATTTAGGATTAGCGAAGTCAGTAAATGGGCCAGTTCAAAATAATGCAGATGGCACATATACTTTCAACTATCAGTTTAATATTCAAAATACTGGTGATGTTAATCTAACTAATCTACAAATAGTTGATAATTTAAATAGTACCTTTGCCAGTGCTGATAGTTTTAGTATTAGCACCCCCACAAGTTCAGACTTCACGGTAAATTCTAGTTTCAATGGTGTCGGAGATACGAATTTACTAGCGCCAAGTCAAAGTTTAGTGGTAGGAGCCAGTGGATCAATTGGTTTAGAAGTCACAGTAACACCTGGCTCAACCCTTACTTATAACAATAGTGCTACCACTTCAGCCAGTAGCCCTAATGGTGCAGCTAACGACACGTCAGATAACGGTACAGACCCTGAAACCAACAACGGCAATACCGCCGATGACGATGCAACACCGGTAACTTTTGCTGAAGCTCCTGCTATTGGTGTCGCTAAAACCGTAAGCGCAGGACCAACAAACAATGGCGATGGTACACATACCCTGACCTATTCTATGGTGGTTAAAAATACCGGTGATATCAGTTTAACCAATGTGCAAGTCGTTGATGACTTAACCACAACCTTCAGTGGTGCCACTTTTGTCGTTGATGCGAAAAGCACTGGCGGTACACTCACCATTAACAGTGCATTTAATGGCGGTACTGATAAGAACTTATTAGCCGCAAGCCAAAGTTTAGTGGTCGGTGCGAGCGAAACGATAACCTTAACCGTCACCGTAACTCCAGGCACTAATCTAGGTGCATACAACAATACCGCAACCGCAGGGGCAACAAGCCCAAGTGGTGCAACGGTTAACGATACATCTGATAACGGTACAGACCCTGAAACCAACAACGGTAATACCGCCAACGACGATGTAACACCGGTAACTTTTGCTGAAGCACCGGCTATTGGTGTCGCTAAAACAGTTAGCGCAGGACCAACTAATAATGGCGATGGCACACATACCTTGACCTATTCTATGGTGGTTAAAAATACCGGTGATATCAGTTTAACCAATGTACAAGTCGTTGATGATTTAACCACAACCTTTAGTGGTGCAACCTTTGTCGTTGATGCGAAAAGCACCGGCGGTACACTCACCATTAACAGTGCATTTAATGGTGGTACTGATAAAAACTTATTAGCCGCAAGCCAAAGTTTAGTGGTCGGTGCGAGCGAAACGATAACCTTAACCGTCACCGTAACTCCAGGCACTAATCTAGGTGCATACAACAATACCGCAACCGCAGGGGCAACAAGCCCAAGTGGTGCAACGGTTAACGATACATCTGATAACGGTACAGACCCTGAAACCAACAACGGTAATACCGCCAACGACGATGTAACACCGGTAACTTTTGCTGAAGCACCGGCTATTGGTGTCGCTAAAACAGTTAGCGCAGGACCAACTAATAATGGCGATGGCACACATACCTTGACCTATTCTATGGTGGTTAAAAATACCGGTGATATCAGTTTAACCAATGTACAAGTCGTTGATGATTTAACCACAACCTTTAGTGGTGCAACCTTTGTCGTTGATGCGAAAAGCACCGGCGGTACACTCACCATTAACAGTGCATTTAATGGTGGTACTGATAAAAACTTATTAGCCGCGAGCCAAAGTTTAGTGGTCGGTGCGAGCGAAACGATAACCTTAACCGTCACCGTAACTCCAGGCACTAATCTAGGTGCATACAACAATACCGCAACCGCAGGGGCAACAAGCCCAAGTGGTGCAACGGTTAACGATACATCTGATAACGGTACAAATCCTGAAACCAACAACGGTAATACCGCCAACGACGATGTAACACCGGTAACTTTTGCTGAAGCTCCGGCTATTGGTATAGCTAAAACCGTTAGCGCAGGCCCAACTAATAATGGCGATGGCACACATACCCTGACCTATTCTATGGTGGTTAAAAATACCGGTGATATCAGTTTAACCAATGTACAAGTCGTTGATGATTTAACCACAACCTTTAGTGGTGCAACCTTTGTCGTTGATGCGAAAAGCACCGGCGGTACACTCACCATTAACAGTGCATTTAATGGTGGTACTGATAAAAACTTATTAGCCGCAAGCCAAAATTTAGTGGTCGGTGCGAGCGAAACGATAACCTTAACCGTCACCGTAACTCCAGGCACTAATCTAGGTGCATACAACAATACCGCAACCGCAGGGGCAACAAGCCCAAGTGGTGCAACGGTTAGCGATACATCTGATAACGGTACAAATCCTGAAACCAACAACGGCAGCGGTGGCCTTTCAGATAGCACACCGGTCAGTTTTGTTGAGAACCCAGCGATTGGTGTTGCAAAAAGTATTAGCGCAGGCCCAACCAACAATGGTGATGGTACATACACATTAACTTACGCCTTAGTCGTAAAAAATACCGGCGCAATTAACTTAACCAGTGTACAAGTTGTTGATGATTTAAATACAACCTTCAGTGGCGCTACTTATGTTGTTGATTCAAAAAGTACGGTTGGCTCTCTCAACATTAATAACGCATTCAATGGTGATACCGATAAAAACTTACTTGCTGCGAATCAAAGTTTAAGTGTTGGCTCACAAGATACTATTTCGGTTACCGTTACAGTAACACCAGGAGGTACTCCTACTTACAGCAACAGTGCTACGGGTAGTGGTAATAGTCCAAGCGGTGCAACGGTTAACGATATTTCTGATGCCGGTAGTGATCCAGAAAGTAACAACGGAGCTGGCGGCCTTGATGACGCCACCACGGTAAATTTTGATGAATCACCGGCAATAGGCATTGCGAAAAGAATTAGTTCAACGGTCGTTAACAACAATGACGGTAGTTATACGTTAACCTATGCGATGCTAGTACAAAATAATGGTGATATTGAATTAAATGACGTACAAATTCTTGAAGACTTTACCGTAACTTATCCTTCACCTGCAACGGTTCAAGTTGATAATGTTGTCAGCAATAATTTCACCGTAAATGCGAGTTTTGATGGTTATAGTGATAAAAATTTACTAGCGGCGAATCAAACACTCACCTCAGGTGCTTTGGCCTCATCTTCTGCAACACTCGATCTTACGGTAATCATTACCCCGGGAGCTAACTTAGGTCCATATAATAATACCGCAAAAGTTAATGGTACTAGCCCAAGCGGAGCGGTAATTAGTGATGATTCTGACGATGGTACTGATGCCATTGGCGATAATGGCGATGGTAATTTAGCCACCCCAACACCTGTCACTTTTACGGAAGCACCAGCGATTGGTATCGCGAAAGAAATTAGCGGTCCAGTCACTAACAATGAAGATGGCACTTACAGCCTTATTTACAGCATTGTCGTAAGAAATATTGGTGATGTTGTATTGAGCGATGTACAAATTGTAGAGCCACTATCAAGCACATTTAATGGTGCTGGTTTCACTGTTGGTACAATCAGCAGTGCTGATCTAGATATTAATACTGATTTTAATGGCGATAGCGATAATAACTTGCTTGATTTAAGTCAAAGCTTAGCGATAAATACCTCTGCCACTATTTTAGTCCCCGTGACCATAACACCGGGCAATAATTTAGGCCCTTACAGCAATACAGCAGTCGCTTCAGGCAAAAGCCCAAGTGGTGATGATGTAACCGATAACTCTGATAACGGTAGCAACCCAACCACCAATAATGGTGATGCGGGTAATGACGACGCAACAATTATCACCTTTACGGAAGCTCCTGCCATCAGCATTGCCAAAGCCATGACAGGTGTTATTAATTTAAGCGATGGACGTTATCAAGTTAGTTATCAATTTAACACCAAAAACACGGGCGATATTATATTAAAAGATCTGCAAATAACGGAAGATTTAGCCAATATATTTGCCGATGCCAACACTTTTAGTGTCTTGAGTTTGAGCAGTACCCAATTAACCGTAAATTCAAATTTTGATGGTGATGCTGACACTCAGTTATTAGACCTCAATCAAACTCTCGAATCTAGCGCATCAGCAACGATAAACCTTAGCGTCATCATAACGCCGGCTAGTGATCTTGGTCCTTATTACAACAGTGTTTCTCTATCGTCGACCAGCCCAAGTGGTGATAATTTCAGCGACGTATCAGACAACGGTATTGACCCTGAAGGTAATAACGGTGAAGGGGGGCTTGATGATACAACGCCAATTACCTTTACCGAAGCCCCAGCGATTGGGATTGCCAAGTTATTAGTGGCTGAGCCTGTTAATAATAGTGACGGTAGTTACAATTTAAGCTATCAATTAGTGGTTGAAAATATTGGTGATATTTCACTCAGTAATGTACAAATTGTTGAAGACTTACGCGCCACCTTCCCTGCACCAGCCAATTTTGTGGTTAACGCATTGAGCGCAAATACCTTAACGGTAAATGCTGATTTTGATGGTGAAACCAATTCCAACATTTTTGCCGCTAACCAAAGCCTTGCTGTGTCGGCAAAAGATACCCTATTACTTCAATTAACCGTAACACCAGGTGCAAACCTTGGTCCTTACAACAATACGGCTGTTGCTTCTGGTCAAAGTCCAAGTGGTGATGATGTTTCTGATAACTCAGATAATGGCAGTAATGCATCAGGCGATAACGGTGCAGGTACCAATGATGATGTAACACCCGTTACCTTCACAGAAGCACCGGCCATCGGCGTTGCGAAAGCCATGACGAATGTCACCAATAATGGTGATGGTACGTATGCACTTACTTACACCTTTAATCTGAAAAATACCGGTGATATTGCGCTAGCCAATGTACAGGTTGTTGATGATTTGATGGCGACATTCCAAAATCAAAATATCTACACTATTACCTCATTAAGCAGTGCATCTTTATTGGTGAACGCTAACTTTAACGGTAATAGCGATATTAACTTATTAGCGGCTAACCAAAACTTAGCCTTAGGCGCAAGTGACGTTATTACCCTCGTACTTGAGCTCACACCTGCTGATAACTTAGGTCCTTATGATAATAGTGCACAAGCATCAGGCAACAGTCCAAGTGGCAGCAATATTAGCGACACATCTGATAACGGTATCGACCCTGAAGGTAATAACGGTGAAGGGGGTCTTGATGATACAACGCCAATTACCTTTACCGAAGCGCCAGCGATTGGTATCGCTAAGTTATTAGTGGCTGAGCCAGTGAACAACAGCGATGGTAGCTACAACTTAAGTTATCAGTTAGTGGTTGAAAATATCGGGGATATTTCACTCAGTAACGTACAAATTGATGAAGACTTACGCGCCACCTTCCCTGCACCAGCCACTTTTGTGGTTAACGCATTGAGCGCAAATACCTTAACGGTTAATGCTGATTTCGACGGCGAAACCGATACCAACATTTTTGCCGCTAACCAAAGCCTTGCCGTAGCCGCAAAAGATACCTTATTACTACAACTAACCGTAACACCAGGTGCAAACCTTGGTCCTTACAACAATACGGCTGTTGCCTCTGCTCAAAGTCCAAGTGGTGATGATGTTTCTGATAACTCAGATAATGGTAGCAATACTTCAGGCGATAATGGTGCAGGTACCAATGATGATGTAACACCCGTTACTTTTACAGAAGCGCCAGCCATCGGCGTTGCGAAAGTCATGACGAATGTCACCAATAATGGTGATGGTACGTATGCACTTACTTACACCTTAAATCTGAAAAATACCGGTGATATTGCACTAGCCAATGTACAGGTAGTTGATGATTTGATGGCGACATTCCAAAATCAGAATATCTATACCATTACCTCATTAAGCAGCGCGTCTTTATTGGTGAACACTAGCTTTAACGGTAATAGCGATATTAACTTGTTAGCGGCTAACCAAAACTTAGCCTTAGGCGTAAGTGACATTATTACCCTCGTACTTGAACTCACACCTGCTGATAACTTAGGTCCTTATGATAATAGTGCACAAGCATCAGGCAACAGTCCAAGTGGCAGCAATATTAGCGATACATCAGACAACGGTATCGACCCTGAAGGTAATAACGGTGAAGGGGGTCTTGATGATACAACGCCAATTACCTTTACCGAAGCACCTGCCATTGGTATTGCGAACTTATTAGTGGCTGAGCCTGTGAACAATAGTGACGGTAGTTACAACTTAAGCTATCAATTAGTGGTTGAAAATATCGGGGATATTTCACTCAGTAATGTACAAATTGTTGAAGACTTACGCGCCACCTTCCCTGCTCCAGCTACTTTTGTGGTTAACGCATTGAGCGCAAATGCCTTAACGGTAAATACTGATTTTGATGGCGAAACCAATACCAACATTTTTGCCGCTAACCAAAGCCTTGCTGTGTCGGCAAAAGATACCTTATTACTTCAACTAACCGTAACACCAGGTGCAAACCTTGGTCCTTACAACAATACGGCTGTTGCTTCTGGTCAAAGTCCAAGTGGTGCAGATGTAAATGATAGCTCAGATAACGGTAGTAATACTGCCGGTGATAATGGCGATGGCACCGATAACGATCCAACTCCAGTTACTTTTACTGAAGCGCCAGCAATCGGTGTTGCTAAAACAGTAAGCGGTGAAATAGTGCCTACTGTTAATGGTAGTGTGGGTAACTTTGATGTGCCATTTGCTTTAGTTATACAAAACAATGGTGACGTACCACTAACTAATATCCAGCTTGTTGATGATCTAAGCGCAAGGTTTGGCAGTGCTTATGTGAGTGTGAGTGAACCGGCAGAGATTACTGCAACAACAGCCGAAGAAACGCCAAACCTAAATGCTAATTTCCCCATTAATTTATTTGATGGTACCAGTGGTCGATTAATGCCTGGGCAAAGCCTTAATATCAGCTTTACTCTTGAGTTAAACCCTGGTGCTGAAGAAGCAAAAGGTATAATAACCAACCAAGCACAAGCTATAGGCACCTCGTCGGGTGGTATGGAAGTCAATGATTTATCTGATAGTGGAACCAACGCGAGTAATAACCCGAGTACCGGTGGTGACAACCCTAGTGCGCCAGGTAACTCAAGCGGTGGTACCGAAGATCCAACACCATTTGAACTACCTGCTGGCAGTTTACAAGGTATTGTTTGGATTGACACTGATCGAAATGATGTCATTAGCGAAGGTGAACCATTACTCATTAGCTGGACCATACAAGTCACTGACACCAATGGTAATATAGTGGCAACCGTATTAACCGATGAAAACGGCTTCTTCCAAATTGAGAATTTGCCACAAGGTGACTATACCGTTGACTTTATTACGCCAAACGGTACAACTTTTTTCAGTACAGTAACCTCAATTCCGGCGAATGAATCCGTTAATATTCCAGTACCGGTTGACCCAAGCGGTGTGGTTTACGACTCAATTTCCCGAATCCCTATTACTAACTCATTAGTGAGTATTATTAATGAAGCTGGAACATTGCTACCTGATGTTTGTTTATTACCAAACCAGCAGGATCAAATTACCGGTGATGACGGTTATTACTTCTTTTTATTATTTTTAGGTGCTGACCCTGCTTGTCAGCACAACGACACCTTTACATTAGTTGTCACTGCACCTGAAGAAGAATATCAACCAAGCCATTCAAACTTAATATTGCCAAGAGTAGGCGCGTTAGATCCTACGGGTCAGCAAAATCCATTGGCTTTATCTAACCTAGCTACGGCACCTGCAATCGGCGATGACACCACTTATTACATGGCTTTTACTCTCGCGCAAGGTGATCCTGATGTGATCAACAACCATATCCCCGTTGATAAAATTGGCGTAAACCCAAGTATGATCCGTTTAACAAAGAGTGCTAACACTAAGCAAACACTCATTGGTGGATTGGTACGCTATAACATTCAAATTGAAAATATCAGCGAAGTTGATGTTGAAAACCTCACCCTGATTGATTACCTGCCAGCGGGTTTCACTTATGTAGAAAATTCGGCATATACCAACGATGCAGACGGCGATATGAAAATAACCAGTAAGCAACCGCTCACGGTTTCAGGTATTGACGTACCGGCAGAGTCGAGCGTTGATTTTGTTTATATTTTACGTGTCGGTGCAGGTGTTGCCCGTGGTAAACATATTAACCGCGTTTCACCATACCTCGGCAGTGCGCCTATTGGTAATGAAGCTACCGCAACGGTTATCGTTGGCGCAGATCCAGACTTTGAAGAAGTGACAATTCTTGGCAAAGTATTTGACGACAGAGACAGTGATAATTGGCAAGACAGCGCTAATGCCTCTGCGCTATTTATTCAAGGTGGTATCGCCGAAGGTCATTATGTTGCCAACAGTACTTTCATTATTGATGCCGATGGTCAGCGCCAATTAACCGATGCTAGTGCGCCGCTAAATCATGGTATTGATTTAGGTGATTTAACTGGTCGCAGTAGCGAAGCTGATAAAGCCACTAACCATCAAATAATTATTCGTCAGCAACTTAGTGATTTAGTCTTTACCAATGATTTAGTGCTAACTACCGCAGAAGGCACACATATCACAATGAGTAGCCAAGGCGAAAGTAGAGTAAATCCAATTGGCGAAATGGCTGACGGGCTTAGCTCACAAAACTTACGCATTAATCGCCACATAACCATGTTAGCGAATGGTAACTATCAAGTTGACCTTGTTATTCAAAACATTGGCATTCAAGAGATTGGTATACCCGGTGTTCGAGTTGCTACCGTAGAAGGTTTGTATATTGAAACCGACTTACACGGGCGTTTTCATCTAGAAGCGGTCGACGTAGCTAATTTAGCACGTGGGCGAAATTTCTACATGAAAGTTGATAAAGCGACCTTGCCGCCAGAAACAGTTTTCGTCAGTGAAAACCCAAGAGTTAAACGCATTACACAAGGTTTACCAACACGTTTCGACTTTGCTATACAGCTAGCTAAGCAACAGTTGGGTGGTGGTGAACAACATGCGTTAGTCAAATTAGGTGAGTTGTTATTTAACGAAGACAGCGCTGAAATTAATACAGAACATAAAGCATGGTTAACGCAAATGTCTGATGCCATAAATCAATATCAAGGCGGTACAATACAAATTATAGCTCAGGCGCATACACAAGCCTTGGCTTATCAGCGAGCTAACAACACCTATCAGTGGTTATTGCCATTAATTCGCGAAGATCTTCGCCCTGCTTTTAGTGTTGAACTCGTGGAAGAAGTAAATGAACATTTTGCACCAATCGTTAATATTGCAACGCAAACTCAGCTAGGGAAAATACTGTTCGACTCTGACAAAAGTACGGTAAAAGCGAAATATCAACCCTTGCTCGATAGCATAGCTATGCAATTAGCGAGTGCCGAAAGTGGCCACTTAGCTATAACAGGCTTTGCCGATGGCACTGCGTCTGCTGACTATAACCTTGGCTTAGGTTTACGCCGAGCTAAAGCCGTATTCGAACAATTAAAAACACGCATGCCTGCAGAAGTATGGGAAAAATTGACCATCAAAATACAAAAACTAAAAACAGAAAATTCAATGACGGAGGATAAATAATGAGAAACTTTATCCAACATCATTCATTAGCACTCACGGTTGCTTTGTTATTAACCGGCACAGCAACTCACGCTTTTGCTAATACCGTAAAGCCTGACACGACTGAAACGGCAGTTGAAGCATCGATTGAAACTGCCATTGAAGCCAAGCAGCAAAAACCGCTATGCCCTCCTGCGGCTTGTAAAACCTCGAAAGGCTTTAGTGTTGAAATTATCAGTAAAGGTGAACAATCTTCAAGCATCAACAACGGACCAAATGATCGCCGTGTTGAATTAGCACTTAGTCAGCAAAACAGTGAAAAAGGCTCTGCTGAAAAACAAGCTAAAACAGAAGTGCGAGGCGATTTTTTAGTTAGAATGCCGCTTGGTGGTATTTTTTGGGCAACAGAAGACCCAGCTATTACCTCACCACGGTTAAGCATCAGTGCACCGCAAGCAATAAAGTTTGATGGCGTTAACAAATACGATGCTAGATTTAATTATTTTACCAACTACCCTGCTTTTATAAAGCGTCTAGAGTTAGTGGTGTACAAAGGTAATGATGTTGATTTAATTACACCGCTCTTTAGTAGTGAATTAATCGAGCTTGATAGCCATGGCGAAATTTCATGGCAAGTTGAGCCGTCAACGCTAAGCAATTTGATCGCTGGTGATAACTTACGTTATGTTTTACGTGCCTTTGATGCCCAAGGTAATATGGACGAAACCCAGAGTAAGTTAATACAGCTAGTATCACCTGAGGCATACGACAGTGGTACTTACCTTAGTCAAAGTAATAACTCACAATCGCTTCAAGCACCTAGTTCAACACAGAGCCAATTTAGTAGCCAAGACACGGCGCAAGTGTCGTCTACTAATATCACCACGGCAACCAACTCAGCAAACACGGGCAGCTTTGGCACTAATGAACTCATAAAGCAAAATATTCCTATTACAGGTAGCCGTGTACGTATTTTTGGTCAAGATATACCTGAAGGTTACAACATTGAAATTAATGGCAAAAATTACCCGATAGATTTAGAGCGTAAATTTGCCAGTGAACATTTACTACCTATTGGTAACTATGTATTTGATCTCACCCTCAGTGGTGAAAAAGGCACAATAACTAAGCCACTGAAAGTCGATGTTACCGGCAAATATATGTTTTTAGCCGCCCTTGCCGATATCAACATCAGTGAAAACAAAGTCACCGGAAATATAGAACCCCTCTCCAGTGACGATCGATACGATGACGACTTACTTATTGAAGGTCGCCTTGCGTTTTATTTAAAAGGTAAAGTGAAAGGAAAATATCTAATAACAGCACATGCTGATACTCAAGAGCGTGAATTATCTCAATTGTTCAATGGCTTTTTAGATAAAGACCCTGTAGATATTTTTAGACGTTTAGACCCTGACAAGTATTATCCTGTTTATGGTGATGACTCAACCACCACTCGTGACGTAGACACTCAAGGACGTTTTTATGTACGTGTTGATTGGGACAAGTCATTGGCACTATGGGGTAATTACAACACCGGCATGACCGATACAGAATACAGCCAATACAATCGTAGTTTATACGGTGCAGCGCTGAACTGGAAATCAACTGAATCAAATGTTTATGGGCAAGAAAAAAGCCAATTAAAAGCCTTTATATCAGAAGCGCAAACCGCGTTAGGCCACAGTGAGTTTTTAGGCACAGGTGGTAGTATTTATTACTTAAAACATACCGATATATTAGCGGGTTCTGACAAGTTAGTGATAGAAGTTAGAAACCCAGATACTGGTATCACCGTTGACCGTATCGATTTAACCCGCGACGCTGATTACCAAGTTGATGAAATACAAGGGCGTATTATTTTATCGCGTCCATTATTGAGTTTTTCACGTAATAGCCAAAATAGCATTATTCGTGACCAACCACTCGACGGTAATCAATTACTGTTATTAGTTGATTACGAATATTTACCTAAAGGTTTTAGTGCTGATCACTTAACGGCAGGTGGACGTGCCAAACATTGGTTTAACGACCATATTGCCGTAGGTTTAAGCTACGTTGACGAGAACCGGGCAGGTAACGATTATCAACTTGCGGGTGCCGACTTAACATTACAAGCAGGCAAAGGTAGCTACATTAAAGTAGAACACAGTAATACCCGCAATAGCCAAGCGCCGATATTCTATTCTGATAATGGTGGTTTAACCTTTCAGCAAATGAATATTATTGACGAAGAGCTATCCGGTGGTGATAAATCTGGTGATGCGTTAAGTTTTGAAGCCAGAGCAAACCTAAAAGCCTTAGGATACACGGAGCAAGAACTAACCGCAGCGGCATGGCACAAAAATACCGGTGCTGGATTTTCAATTGCCCGACGTGATTTAACCCAAGATATTACCGAGCAAGGCATTGAAGTTAGCGGACAATATAGCCAAACAGGCCATTACAGCACCAGCATAACCAAGCAAGAGTCGGGTAATAATGAACGCGAAGAAATCAGTTTCTTTATTCAGCAAAACCTTGATAACAGCGGTAACATCAGCGCCGAAATTAAACAGATAAAAGAGCAACAAAATAGTCAATCTCAAACCGGTTTACTGGCGGCACTTGGTTACCGTCAACGTTTAACACCAAGTTTTGAACTTTACGGAATTGCCCAAGGCACACTAGAAGCTGATGACGGTTATGAAAACAACGATTTAATAACCTTAGGTGGTAAGTACATACTTGAAAGTCGCTCTAGTATAGGTGCCGAATATGCAACGGGTCATCGTGGTGATACCGCAGCACTTGATATTGATTACCAGGTAAATAGCGATCACAACCTTTATAGTCGCTACAGTTGGTCAACCGATACAACCAGCCCGTTACTTGCCTCTAACGATACTAATGGTCTTACATTTGGTCACCGTTCAAGAGTGACTGATAGCCTAAACGTATTTAACGAAACGCAAACCATTAACGAAAGAAATGAATCGGGTTTTGTGCATGTTTTTGGTGTTAATTACCTGCTCAGTCAAGGCTGGAATTTGGGCGGCTCATTGCAACACGGTGAACTGACATTAATTGCCGGCAATGTAGAGCGCGATGCTGCGACCCTTTCGCTAGGCTTTCGTGATAAAGATATGCAATGGCAAACTAAGTTAGAGTATCGTGAAGACCAAGGCGCTGAAGAACGCACGCAGTGGCTAACCACCAACCGTTTAAACTACTTAGTGAATGATTCATGGCGTATCGCCGCTAAATATAACTATTCAGATACTGAAGACGAAATTAGCCCTGATGCAAATGCCACATTTACTGAAGCGAGTGTAGGTTTTGCTTATCGTCCTTTTGATAACAACCGTTGGAACTTGTTAGGGAAATATACCTACTTGTACGATTTACGCGGTTTAGCACAAACTAACTTTGGTACCGATCAAAAATCACAAATTTATACCTTAGAAGGTACCTATCGCTACAACCCTGTGTGGGAGTTTGCCGCGAAGTTAGGTCGAAGAACGGGTGAGTTACGTTCTGGCCGTGGTATCGGCGAATTCTTTAAAAGCACCGTTAATTTTTCTGCTCTACAAACTCGCTACCATATCGTTAAGCAGTGGGATGCATTGCTAGAGTTTCGTAGCTTAAAAGTTGTTGAAGATAATTCAACGCGTAATGGTTGGCTTGTAGGTATAGATCGTCATATAGGTCAGCACTTTAAAGTGGGTGTTGGTTATAACTTCACTGATTTTAGTGATGACTTAAAACTCACTGATTATGAGTACAAAGGCTGGTTTATCAACCTTGTAGGTAAATATTAAGCCTGCTTAGAATTAAGTATTATGTTTAACCGTAAAACCTTGGTGTAAATTACAGGTTAAAGCTACTTTGGCTTTAACCTTTTTACATTCCCTCATTTTTTTAAACCTCAAATTATCCTGTTTGTAGAATTAACACCTTTTGTTTGACTAAAGGCTATGCTTAAAAAGCGAATTCTTCTAGAATACAGCCATTATTTAGTAGACAAAAATTGGTCACTCGCTAGAATCTTCGCCTCATCAATTAGCGATGGCCACTTTCAACAAGGTATTTCAATGTTTAGTCATATTCATCCCGATAATTATCAACAACAGCTTGACGAAAAAGAGCAAAGTATTTCAAGCACTTTTGCTCAATTTGACTTACCAACATTTGAAATATTTCCTTCTCCAACCTTAAACTACCGTCAACGTGCTGAGTTCCGTGTTTGGCATGATGGTGATGACCTTTACTACATCATGTTTAATAGTGAGACGAAAGAAAAATACAAAGTAGAAGATTTTCCTGTTGCCAGTACGTTGATCAACCAATTTATGACCGCATTGTTGGCCGACATAAAAAATAAAGACATTTTGCGCCAACGGTTATTCCAAGTTGATTTCCTATCAACTCTCAGTGGCGAAGTATTAATTAGTTTGCTTTATCACAAACAATTAGACGAGCAGTGGATTGAACAAGCACAACAATTAAAGTTACGTTTATCTGCCATAGCGCCCGTTGATATTATTGGCCGAGCGCGTAAACAAAAAGTTGTGCTCGACAAAGATTTTGTCATGGAAACATTATCTGTAAACGGTGAGCAGTTTCATTATCAACAAGTTGAGAATAGCTTTACGCAACCCAATGCTAAGGTAAATGAAGCTATGTTACTGTGGGCGCAACAAGCCACTAACAACACCGGCGGTGACTTAATAGAACTTTATTGTGGTAACGGTAATTTCAGTATTGCCTTAGCACAAAACTTTGATCGCGTACTAGGTACAGAAATATCAAAAACATCCGTTAAGTCTGCGCAAATAAACATAGCAGCGAATAAATTAGACAATGTTGATATTGTGAGAATGGCAAGTGAAGACTTTAGTCAGGCCATGAATGGCGAACGAGTGTTTCGTCGTTTAGAAGGTTTTGATTTGACCAGCTATAACTATCAAACCGTTTTGGTTGATCCACCACGAGCTGGCCTTGATCCTGACAGTGTAGAGCTAGTTTCTCGTTTTGAGCGCATTATATATATATCATGCAACCCAGAAACATTACGTGATAACTTAGTTGAATTAGTTAAAACTCATAAAATTGAGCACTTCGCTTTATTTGATCAATTTCCATATACCCATCATGTAGAAACAGGTGTTATTTTGTCACGCCTTTAGTTCTGCCGCGGCGTAATTCAATACGGTTTTCATTGCGAACACTAAACTCGAAAGCACCACGGGCAATAAATCTTAATTGTTTAATTGTTCGTTGTGCTAACGCCACCAGATCTTTTTTATCACAATCTAAGGCATCTGATCCGGCACTAAACACAATGGTCACAGCTGCATTGGCTTGCAAATAAGCGATTTCAGCATCTAGTTTATTCGCTTGTTGTAAGTAATCACACAACTCTAAAGTAAAATAGCGAATTTCACGATTAACCGCGGCACGAAATGCCGGTGAAGTACCTGAACGTTCACGTAATAATAAACGGAAAATATTGCCGTTACTTTCAATAAACTCCATGAAAGTGCGGACAGAAATTTGAATAACTGAACCACCTTTTTCAATACGTTGTCGGGCTTGTCGCATTAATTGGCGTAAAGTTAAACCCGCTTCATCAACTAAAGTTAAACCTAACTCGTCCATATCAGAAAAGTGACGATAAAAAGAGGTTGGCGCTAAGCCCGCTTCTTTGGCTACTTCACGTAAACTTAAACTAGAAAAGCTACGCTCACTGCTCAGTTGCCCTAAAGCTGCATCAATTAATTGACGACGCGTTTTCTCTTTTTGAAGTGCTCTAATACCACTCATCGCCAATATACCTGTTTTTTATTTCATGATAAAACTAGGCTGATATGATACTGAAAATCGTTAACAATACTAGTTAATTGATACTAATCGCATTGTAATGCTCAAAATAATAATGGTTAATTTCACGAATAATTCATCATCAGCACTTGACTCAACATTGAGTAAAGATAGAATAGCGTACATGTGTACACCGAAATGTTTTTTGGTGCTTAAGCCCTAGATGGATAATTAATGAAAAAACCACCTATTATTTGGTTAAATGTATTTGTATTTAGCATTACCTTTTTATTCGCTGCAATCGCAGTGCCTTACCGTGCATTTACTCATGGCTTTGATGCGACTGAAATCACCGCAGCTATTATCTGCTTCATATACTGTGGTATGTCAATTACGGCGGGTTATCACCGTCTTTGGTCTCATAGAACTTATCAAGCGCATTGGTCTTTAAGGCTCGTTTACGCTCTAGGTGGTGCATTCGCCTTACAAAATAGTGCTTTGCATTGGTCTTCAGACCATCGTATTCACCACAAGCATGTTGATAAAAATCATGTTGACCCTTATTCGGCAAAAATGGGTTTTTGGCACTCACACATAGGTTGGATGCTAAGAGATCATCAACCTGCTAAATATAATGACTACAACAACGTTCGCGATTTACAAAAAGACGCTATTGTTGTTTGGCAGCATAAACATTATTTATTACTGACCATATTAATGAACTTTGGCGTACCTATTTTATTCGGTTTATGGCACGGCGATATGATCAACAGCCTGCTGTTACTTGGATTTTTACGCTTGGTACTAAGTCATCACACCACGTTCTTTATTAATTCATTGGCACATATCTGGGGCAAGCAAACCTACACAGATAAAAATACGGCACGCGACAACGGTGTTTTAGCTTTCTTCACTTTTGGCGAAGGCTACCATAACTATCACCATATTTTTGAAAACGACTACCGTAATGGTATTCGTTGGTGGCATTTTGACCCGACAAAATGGTTAATTAAAGGTTGCGAACATTTAAAGCTGACCTCGAAGTTACGTGTAACACCTGAAGTTAAAATAGAAAAAGCGCGCTTATCTATGATCTTATTACGTAGTCAGCAAAAACTAGCAGCTCATCCTGACGCCGAGCAATTATTAGAAAGATTACAGCATGAATACGATGAACTTATCCATAAAATCAATGAGTTCTATGCGGTTCGCAAAGCGTTAATTGCCACTAAGCGTGACCAATTAATTGCTGATGTTGAGAACTCAGATGTAATGGCGCAATATCAAGAAATTAAGCGTCGATTAGCTGAACAACAACGTAGCTGGCAAAATATGGTAGAAAAACTCGCATAAAAACAGTTACGTTACATTTAATTCCTGCTAAAATTTTTACCATTGAAGCAGGAATTAAAGGGTTAACCGTTGAGTAAACAAGCAAAAGCCGAAACTAAGAAAGCAAAAAGTGCTAAAAAAAGCTACGATTTTGATGCCATTATAATAGGCACAGGGCCTGGTGGTGAAGGCGCAGCAATGAACTTAGCCAAGCAAGATAAGCGAGTTGCTATTATTGAACGCTATCATCATGTTGGCGGTGGCTGTACTCATTGGGGCACTATTCCATCAAAAGCCTTACGCCAATCCGTTAGTCGGTTAATCGAATATAACTCAAATCCTCTGTTTAATGCTGGGCAAAATGCCAAAGAATTAACCTTTCAAGATATTTTAGGTCACGCATCTGCAGTTATTCGCAAGCAAGTAAATTTGCGCAGCGGCTTTTATAATCGCAACCAAGTTGAGCACTATATCGGCGAAGCCTCATTTGTTGATGCTAATACCATTCAAGTTTTACGCGCAGATGGCACAATTGACACCATAACAGCGAAACAAGTTGTTATTGCAACTGGCTCACGCCCATATCAACCTGACGATGTCGACTTTTCTCACCCTAGGGTTTATGACTCCGACAGCATATTGTCATTAGAACATTCTCCACGCCAAATTATTATCTACGGTGCAGGTGTTATTGGTAGTGAATACGCCTGTATTTTTCGCGGTTTAGGGGTCAAGGTAGATTTGATCAATACCCGTGATCGTTTGTTATCATTTTTAGATGATGAAATGTCAGACTCGTTAAGTTATCACCTATGGAACAACGGCGTTGTTATTCGCCACGGTGAGCAGATTGAACGCGTAGAAACCAACGAAGACTGCGTTATTGTACATTTAGAGTCTGGCAAGAAAATGCGCGCAGATTGCTTATTATTTGCCAATGGACGTACCGGTAACACGGCCGACTTAAAACTCGAAAATGCGGGTTTAAAAGCTGATGGACGTGGACAATTAAAAGTAAGCGACTCATATCAAACAGACGTTGAAGGCATTTTTGCCGTAGGTGATGTTATTGGTTACCCAAGTTTGGCTAGTGCTGCATTCGACCAAGGTAGAATTTGTGCAAGTGCCATGCTTGACGGTGAAAGTAAAGCCAAGCTGACTGATGATATTCCTACCGGTATTTATACCATTCCAGAAATCAGCTCTGTTGGTAAAACTGAACAAGAATTAACAGAAGCTAAAATTCCGTATGAAGTTGGTCGTGCGCAATTTAAACATTTAGCCCGAGCACAAATATCGAATAATTTAGTTGGTTCATTAAAAATTCTTTTTCACCGTGAAACCAAAGAAATTTTAGGCATTCATTGTTTTGGTGAAAATGCGGCTGAAATTATTCATATCGGCCAAGCGATAATGCAACAAACTAATGGTGGCAATACCATTGAATACTTTGTTGAAACAACATTCAACTATCCAACAATGGCTGAAGCTTTCAGGGTAGCGGCATTAAACGGATTAAATCGATTATTTTAAACAAATAAAAAAGGGCAAAGTTATTAATAACTTTGCCCTTTTTACATTGTGTATTTTAAAAATCAGCATGGAAATAAAATGAAATATTGTTTACTGGCAGCCCTGTTTTTTGTTGTTGTACCAACATTCGCAGAAGATAGTTTTAGCATTTATTTAGTTCGCCATGCTGAAAAGCAAGCCGTAAAAGAAGATCCTAAATTAACGCCTTGTGGAAAACGAAGAGCCAAGCAAATTGCTAGTATTCTCGAACATACGAAAATAAAACGCGTTTACAGCACAGCCTACCAACGTACCATGGCGACAGCCGCCCCTTTTGCTAAACAACAAAAGCTAGCAATAAAACAGTATTCTCCCGCAAAACTAACGCAGTTTGCACAGCAATTACTAAATCAAAAAGAAAATGTTTTAGTTGTGGGTCACAGTAACACCACACCACAATTATCGGCATTACTGAGTGAGTTAGACGTGCCGAATATTACTGAGAAAGAATACCGCAACATATATCAAGTTCAGGTGAGCAACAGTGGTAAAACGTTAACACTGCTAACTCAGCCATTAACTTGTCGTTAGTTTATTGTTATAAACCGCCTTGTGCTACATATCGGCGTCATTCACTTTGTTACCAGGGCTGATAAGTTCGATTTCAGATATAGTAAAAGGTGTACCCCACTGTTGAATGGTCATCACATTTTTAACTTTACCTTTAATACGCACAATAGCACCGTTTTGGGCAAATTCTTTCGCCATATTCATCGGTAATATCTTCTGACCTGAGTCAGTAATAATGCCGTAAAAGCCACCTTCTAAGTTTAAAAACTGTACACGTCCACGTTGCCAGCCGCTTAAATCGTCTTTTAGGTTTTGTTTTACATCTTCCATTTTTTCGCCTTTTAATTTTGGCGTAGCAACGAGTTTAGTTGCTGCTTGCTCTGGAGAACTTTCTTGCTCTTGAGTCATTACTTCTTTTGCTCCTTTATCGGTTTCGTTATCGGTCGAACTACTACCGCAGGCGCTAAGTGATAAAGTGATCAGTAATGTGGATAATAATTTTTTGTTGTTAGTCATACTAGTGTCCATTCAATGTCTGTTTCTGCTTCAAGCATACCTTAATCTACAAGTAATATATAGATTACCGAATACTTACTAAATATAGAAAAATATCAATTACATCAATATCTCAGGTATAAAAAAAGGAGCTTTAAGCTCCTTTTGATTAGTTATTCGCATATAAAACACCAATAACCTTTAGATTTAATACCAACACTACTTATAAGTGATAAGGCTTACTTAAACGATGTACCGACTCAATAAAGTGGCCAGCATGATCTGGGTTAACATCAGGGTGTATACCGTGACCTAAATTAAATACATGCCCAGTACCACCTTCACCAAATCCTGATAGTATTTTTGAAACTTCTTGTTCAATGCGAGGCAACGGTGCATATAACATCGATGGATCCATGTTACCTTGCAAGGCAACTTTATCACCTACACGTGCTTTAGCATTTTCAATATCAATGGTCCAATCAAGACCTACAGCATCACAACCTGTTGCGGCAATATCTTCTAACCACATACCACCATTTTTAGTGAACAAGGTTACTGGTACTTTACGACCATCATTATGACGAGTTAAGCCATCAACAATCTTCGCCATATACTGCAAAGAAAAATCTTTATAATCTCTTGGAGACAAAACACCACCCCAAGTATCAAATACCATTACTGATTGTGCACCAGCAGCTATTTGAGCGTTTAAATATAAGATTACTGAGTCAGCTAACTTATCCAATAACATGTGTAAAACTTGTGGCTCTGCAAACATCATTTTTTTGATTTTAGTAAAGGCTTTTGAACTACCCCCTTCAATCATATAAGTGGCCAATGTCCATGGACTACCCGAAAAGCCAATAAGTGGAACATCGCCATTTAGTGTTTTCTTAATAGTACGAACAGCATTCATGACATATTGCAATTCGCCTTCTGGATCTGGAATACCAATTTTTTCAACGTCTGCTTTACATGTTATTGGACGCTCAAATTTAGGACCTTCACCGGTTTCAAAATACAGACCTAAACCCATAGCATCAGGAATAGTTAAAATGTCGCTAAATAAAATGGCTGCATCAAGTGGGAAACGGCGTAATGGCTGAATAGTAACTTCACAAGCTAAGTCAGCATCACGACAGACTGACATAAAGTCACCAGCACCTTTGCGCACTTCACGATATTCAGGTAAATAACGACCCGCTTGGCGCATCATCCAAACAGGTGTGTAGTCAACAGGTTGGCGCAAAAGCGCACGTAAATACGTATCGTTCTTTAATTCAGTCATCAAAAATCTTCTCCGCTATAATATGCGCGCATTCTAACACTTCAAATTTTATTGATCTATGTTACAAATCAAATCTAATGGTGTTCGCGACCTGGATATTGAAATATTTTTTCGAATTACGCGTTATTTAATACAAAAAAGTAAAATACTACGACAAAACTTTAATCAGGTACCCTCGTCAGCACCTCAAAATTGCAAATAGAATATGTTCAATAAAACAGCAATTTCATTCATCAAAACGCTATAACTAAAAAATAATTTATTTTTTTTAAATTAAATTATTTATCCTCATCCACCAAGGCCATAAGGAATGGGCAATTGCCCATCAAAACAACATATGTGGTATACCAGTTTTCGTGTTATTACTGACTTTTTACCAATGTAATAAAAATCACCTTAGAACTTGATAAAGCACACTTTTATACAATTTGTCACATACTTTACAAAATGTTGATAGAGTAATAATTGATCTTTTTTATTCATCAAATTTTTTAACTATAAAAACATAAAGCCAAGGTGATTTTTGGGACCCTATAATACGAAAAACTTCGTGGAATATATGCTCTATTAAAGTTGTTGCACCAATAAAAGGCGTTTGCTATAAATGTCCCGCGCTAAAGAAAAACAATAATAAAAATAAAGAAATAAATAAAAAGAAGCTAGTTTACTAGACCACACAGCGAGCATTTCAAGCCTTACTTCGGTAAGGCTTTTTTATTGCCTGAAATTTGAAAATATCGATACAACGGTCATAATTTATTTTAAAAGTTTTATATTTAAACCTAGGATAAAGGAAAAATGGACGACTTAGATCAAGCACCTAAAGCATTATTAAAAGCACAGAAGTTAGCTAATTTAGCTGACGCTAAAATTCGTATCCCATTATTGGGTATTCGATTAGGCTTAGACTTTATTATTGGCCTTATTCCTGTAGTGGGCGACCTTATAATGACTGGCTTATCGCTCAGCATTGTTGGTTTGGCAAAATCTATGCAAGTACCAAGAACGCTTAGAATGAAAATGCTATGGAATATTGCGCTAGATTTTTTGTTAGGTGTTATTCCTTTTGTTGGTGACATTGCCGATTTGTTTTATAAATCTAACCTGAAAAATGTACGTATTATGGAAGAGTGGTGGTTAAGCCAGCAGTCTCAATAAATTTAATCAGAAGTATTGATTGGCGCTTATTAACAGCTCATCACGATAGCATTAACTAATATTACTGATTAGCGTAGAAAGAATCCTCTTAACAACGACATGCCGCCATACGATGAATTAATTTTGAATGAATATAGCCAATAGCTATATTCATTCTATCTGATTTATTTCGCTTTTAATGCTTTGCCTAATAGGGTAATTGAAGCCGCTAAAAGTACAATATCCTTCACCAAAAATTGACCTGGAACTACATTAAGCGCTGGAAATCCACCTAGCGTGGCCTCCCAAACTGGCGCAGTTAATAATAGGCTAGAGGTAACAGCAAAAGTAACGATTGCACCTAAACTACCAATAATTCCAATGAGTCTATTTACTGGTGTAAGGGTTATGGCAATAGCGGTGGCTATTTCGAACGTTCCTATAAAGTTAGCGGCACCTTGTAAACTAAAAATATTGTAAAGCCAAGATGTTAAAGGACTTGATGAAATAAGGCCTTCGATTGCACCGGCTTCATATGCAGAAAACTTCATCGCGCCAATCCACACTAAAATAAGCGCGATTGAAAGCCTTAAGGCAATGTCGCCAAAAGTACTTATATTCTGGGTTAATGCTAGATCATTGAATTTTCTTTCGCGGTCAACGGATAATGTAGTGTTTGGCATGGTTTTTTCCTTTAAAAATTGTAACGTAGACAAGGTATATTGTTGATTATGTCGTTATTTTTTAGCAATTAAGTGCTTTAATTGGCCGCTGCTTAATGCTTCATGAAAGTCATCACCGCCACCTATATGCTGATCATTAATAAAAATTTGTGGCACTGTTCGGCGCGAACTACGTTCATGCATTTCTTTAGTCAGCTTCTCACTGTGGGTAATTTCGTATTCTTCAAATGCTAACCCTAAGCTAACAAGTGTTGCCTTTGCTTTTTTACAATATGGACAGTAGCTTTTACTATATATTTCTATCTTCGCCATGATCATTCTCTCTTGTTTAGGTTAATTGATATTGATGTAGCTATTATGAAAGAATTAAAAAACTCAACAACGTTAGAAAGTCTTTACTTTTTACACTGATCGTCTATATTTTCAATACGATCAATAACCAATTAAATAAGCATGGAAATTCTAAGCGATATTCTCACGTCTTTACGTGTCAGTGGCAGTGTATATTTTTGCAGCCATGTAGAACCCCCATGGATAAAAGAGTTTGTAGATAAAAAAACGGCTTGTTTTCATCTTGTAAGGCGTGGCGCTTGCTGGTTGAAAATAGGTGATAGAGTTGAGCAGTTGTTTACCGGTGATTTAATATTTTTAGGTCCGGGTGTTGACCATATACTGACAAGCGAGCCTCCTGAGAATCAAATGGCGATCAGTGGCGAGTCTACCCTACTACTTTGTGGCAGTTGCTCGTTTGTGCACGATACATTATCTCCGTTAGGTAGCATGTTTGAGCAGGTAGCAATCGTTCGCGAGGGTGAGCTAAATAAACATGCTTGGTTAAAAAGCACCTTTGATCAGCTTAGTTCGGAGTATATGGCACAAAACATTGGTAATGAAATTATAGTCAATAAGTTAACAGAAGTTGTATTGGTAGAATTAATCAGAATTAATTTTGGACGCCAGCAGCAACATTCTTTTTTACAGGCATTAAAAGATAAACGTATTGGTAAAGCGCTTGAATACATTCATGAGTCGCCTGAAAAACCCTGGACAATTGATAGTTTAGCGTCTGCTATTGGCATGTCTAGAGCGGCGTTCGCGAAAAAGTTCACGTTACTAGTCGGACAAACTGTTTTTACTTATTTATCGAATTTACGTATTCAAAAAGCGAAAGAAATGATTTTGACGACATCGCTTTTTATTAACGACATTGCGTTAAATGTTGGTTACGAGTCAGAACGTGCTTTTACAAAAACGTTTAGTAAGTATGAAGGAGTAACCCCTAAACAATTCCGTAAGAATAATAAAAATCTAACAGAGAGTTGATAACATACGTTATAAAATACTACATTTAATAAAAATTATTGATAAAAAAACCAACCTTAAAGGTTGGTTTTTGTTATTTAACAACAGGTAAGTTATTACTTTTTATCGCCAACTTGTGCCGCAGCTTCAGGTTTTTGAATTTCTAATAATTCAATATCAAATTGCAATACAGAATGACCCGGAATGCGAGGTGGATTACCATTAGGGCCGTAAGCTAGGTCTGAAGGGATAGTAAATTTAAATTTAGAACCCACTGACATTAACTGAACACCTTCGGTCCAACCTGAAATTACACGATTAAGTGGAAATACTGCTGGCTCACCACGATCGTATGAACTATCAAAAGTTTCACCATTAAGGAATGTACCTTTATAGTGAACTTTAACTGTATCAGTAGCAGCAGGTTTTTCACCGTCTGCGGCTGTAATTACTTCATATTGAATACCAGATTCAGTAACTTGAACACCTTCTTTTTTAGCATTTTCTGCTAAGAAAGCCTGACCTTCAGCTAAACTTGCTTCAGAGCTCACTGAGGCTTGCTCTTGTTGCTTAGCTTTCATAGCTTGGTCTAAGTTCATCAACAATGCTTGAATGTCTTCTTTCTCTATTTGAGACTTGCCATCCATGCTGTCAGTAAAACCACGAATAATAAGTGACTTATCTAAAGTTAAGCCCAATTTATCGTGCTCTTCTAAATTGCGCTCCATGTACATGCCAATTGAAGCACCTAAGCCATAGGCTTGTTTTTGTATTTCTGTATCAAGCGCAGCGGCTTGCTCTTCTTGCTTAGCAGGTTCTTGACAACCCATTACTGATAATAAGGCAATAGCGACTAATGTCGGTTTAAAAAACTTCATTTACATCTCCGTTTTACTACTTAGCCAGAAATTCGGGCTAAGTCATTTAAATATGTGTGAATTGTTAAACAATGCGGCTTATACTAACGATAAATGCCCTAAGAAAAAAGTATTAATATTTTGCTGAACTGTAACTTAACAATTCTAAAAGCCAAGCTTCTGTTTTTATTAGCTTTGCTTTCTGCTTGCCAGCCGGTAGGGCAAGAGCCCGCACAAAGATGGCAGCATGCGGTAGAGGGAGCTTACGCGGCTAATATATCGAATGACGCTAAATTTAGTGTTGTTTCGTCAATACATCATGGTATTAGCTTATGGGATTTAGAAAATAATGCGCTTAAATATAATTGGTCTCAACAACAAAATAGTGCAGACAATTTAGTATTAGTAACTGATATTGCCGATAATAACAGCCATGCAATCACCGCTAATCGCCATGATTTTTCACTTTGGAATATAGAAAATGGCTTATCAGAAGGCTTTTGGTCAATAACCGAGTCTACGATACGTGATGTGGCTGTATCAAATAATGGCGATTACTTATTGGTTGGTCAAAGCAATGGTAAAGTTGTGCACATTACTATTGCTAACGGTCGACGTTTAGAATTTTTAGGCCACCAAGAAAAAATTAATGCGATAGATATGTTACCCAATGGCCGAATTGCACTTTCTGGCTCTAACGATTTTGTTGCTTATGTATGGGATACGGTATCAGGACAAGTAATATATCGCTTTAATCACCCTAGCCGAGTCACTATGGTGGCGCTTGATCCTAAAGGTCGCTTTGCCTTTACCGCTGACAGTAAAAAATCGGCCAATATCTGGGATTTAAAAACAGGAGAATTAATTACCAAACTAAAATACTTTAACCGACAAGAAATTTTTAGTGCCGTGCAATTTTCTCCTGACGGTACTAAGTTGTTAACAGGAGCTCCATCTCGAAAGGTGAGTATATGGGATATTGCAACGGGCGAACGCCTAACTAGCTGGCGAGTTTTACCGCGCGAAGATATTAGACCCGCAGGCGCTGTTGTGTATAGTGTCGCTTTTAGAGATAATAACCAGGTAATCACCGAAAGCTCTTCTGGATATGCCGAATTATGGCAGGTAAATAAACAGTGAAATCAGTTATAGAATTAAACCAAGCAATTGAAACCCTTGAAACTCGCAATGCATTTCAAGATGATATTATCGATCAACTAAACCATGAAATTACCATTCATCAAAACCAACTTGCCGAGCTTAAGCATCAAGTTTCTCTGCTCGCTAATCGCATTAAAGAGAATGCACCGGAGCAAGATGGTAAAGAAGAAATAGAGCCACCACCACCTCACTATTAACAATGTAGGTTAATGGTTTGTAGTGATATTTAAAGGTGTATTATAAAAATTAGATTGCCTAACACATCTCATATTGAGACCGATTTACTTTAAAGACGCTACTATGTTAATTTTAAAGCCCAATTGTGAATGTTGTGATAAAGACTTACCGCCTTCGACTGAAGACGCGTTCATTTGTACTTTTGAATGTACCTTTTGTGCTAGCTGCACTGAGAATGTTTTAAGCTTTATTTGCCCCAATTGTTCAGGTAATTTAGTCAAGCGCCCTATTCGACCAATTGAGGCATTAAAACAATATCCAGCTTCTAAAGAAAGGGTATTGAAGGCACATGGTTGTGCTAGCAAAAAATAATACGGCAAACCGTGACAAGCAATTTTATTTGCTCACACCAACTATTTAGTACGTATAATATTTTAGGTTTACAAGGAGTACACTATGACTGTTTTATTTATTTTAAATATTCTTAGCATTTTTATTTGTTATGCCGTTGCCAAATATAAAGGCGCTAAAGCTAACTTATGGGCAATATTGGGCGCTATTTTGGGGCCATTAGCAATACCGTTTGTTTTCTTTTCAAAACCTGTAGTAAAGTCTTATTAAAAAAATTTACTCCCATAATTTTTCTCGAATAAGCCTAAATCTAGTGACTTAATAAACGCTAGATTATTTTTCTTACATAAATGAATATTGATCAATACATATGATATCTCTTGATAACACTTCTTCAATAATAGAGTTTACGCGCTTATACTTGGCTGTTTTTTATTCCGCTGTTGCACTTTTTTATACTGTTAGAATTATAACGGCACAAAAAAGCACTAACACAGGACTAGTGTTTCCCGGCGAACGCTTTTGCTCGCATTGGTGGAACCACATGACATTTCGACTCTTCAGAGTGTCAATTTGGATGGTTTGTGTAGTTAGGTTATTTTTTCCTGCGCTTGATGAATACCTAGGTTTAATAACGACTTTCGATAATGCCCTTGTTCTTATACTGGGCAATATACTGTTAACCTTTGGCTTTTTAATGACGATAATCATCCACTTTAGTATGAAGCAAAAGTGGCGCTCTGGTGTCGACCCAAAAGGCCCTGATGGGTTAATTACTGATGGCTTTTTTAAGTACTCTCGTAACCCAATTTTTGTCAGTGTGGCATTATCACAATTAGGATTTTTTCTAGCATTACCGTCTTTATTTACTTTAGTGTGCCTTATTATTGGTTTGTATACTTTGTTCAAACAGGCCACTGTTGAAGAACAACATTTAGCAGAAATTTTTCCCAGTAATTATAAAACATATCAAGCTAACGTTCGCCGATGGTTATAGGGATAGTTTATATTACATGCCGTTATCACTCTTTTTAGATAGCGGTAATTACAGCTCTGACAATTAATTCTCATGTACCTCTGAGCTAATATTTTTAACTTTCAAACTTAAACCAAATTACTCCATTAGCCATTTATTTTACTACTGACTATAAACAATAAGTTGTGTCATTTGTTCATGGCTTTAGTCTTTATATGTAAATTATAGTAATCAAAATAATTTAAAAAGTGCATATTTTTTGCACATTGTTTTGATATGTTATCCCTACTTATATATTAGAACTTTGACTCAGTCCCATTGATTTTAAGCTTTTTACATTTTCTAATGTGCTTAATTTAATTCTCTTTAGTCGAAATAAAACCGAGCTTTTAACAAATTTTAAGATTATAAATGTACTATGAAAATTCAAAATAAACTCTTTCTCTTTCTCTTTAGCTTTAGCTTGGTATTAGTTACCGTTTTGGTTTCGCTAATGCAGTGGAGCATTGATAAAGGCATGGTTGAATATGTTATTTCGAAAGAAGTAGAAACATTACAACCGGTTCTAACTCAACTAGCTGATGAATATAAAGTTGAAAATAATTGGCGCTCCATTACCGGAGAACATCGCAGGTTTCATCAATTAATTTCTCAACAACTTGCAGACAGTGACTTTGACGTCGAAAAAAATCACCGACCTGCTAAAGGCGACAGAAAGCCATTTAATAAACCTCGTTTTCAACCGAGCTCGCCTGAGAAAAGGCCTCCTCCTCGACATAATAATTTTGATGATTTACCTCCTCGACCACCCAAAGGTGAAGCGCATTATGCATTGCTAGCTGCTGATGAAACGGTCATTGTCGGCATGTACCTGCCAACTTTAGAGTATAAAAAAGTCGCTATCGAAGTTGATGGTCGCGTGGTAGGTTTTTTTGCTATTTCAAAACGTAATCAACTCACACAAGGTTATGAAGTTGAATTTATTGAGCAACAACAAGAATATTTATGGCTAATTGCCTTTTTGGTTATGAGCCTTGTTGCGCTGGTTACCTTTCCTATTGCTCGACATATTGTTGAACCGATTAAGCTCATTACTCGTGGTATGCATAAACTTACCCAAGGCGATTATCAACAATCAATTCAGTTAAACAGAAAAGATGAACTCAATGAATTAAGTCGAGATTACAATGAATTAGCATTAACACTCGCTAAAAATGAAAGTGCAAGAAAACGCTGGTTAGGCAATATATCGCATGAATTACGTACACCTGTCGCTATATTACGTGGCGAGTTAGAGGCCATGCTCGACAACGTTAGACCCTTAACCCATAGTAATATTGCTTCTGCTAATGACGAAGTAAAACATTTACAGTGTTTAATTGATGATTTAAATCAACTAACCAATACTGACATCGGCGGTATGGGTTATCGCAAACAACATGAAGATTTAATGCAATTAATTCAGCACGAGGCAGCTAAGTACCGTGGCTATTTATCAGATGCCAAAATTGCACTTGTGCTTGAATTAAATACTAAAGAAGTTAATATTTATGCTGACAAAACTAGGCTCTATCAATTATTTGAAAATATTATTAATAATTGTATTAAATACTCGAAAGCAAGTGAACTTAGCGTTTCGGCCACGGTTAATAAATTAGAAGAAAATTCAGCAGGAAATAACAAAGGCACTGTTACCATAAAGTTTGAAGATAATGGCATTGGTGTTGATGAACAGCATCTTGTACATTTATTTGAATATTTATATCGCGTAGAAGATTCGAGAAATCGAGAAACAGGTGGCTTTGGCTTAGGCTTATCTATTTGTCAGCATATTGTTATCGCTCACCAAGGAGAAATTAGTGCTGAAAAGTCTGTTTCAGGCGGTTTAGCGGTTATCATTACCTTACCTTTAGCTTAGAGAAACCCTATGCCAGATTCGATATTAATCGTAGAAGATGAAGTTAAACTTGCTAATTTACTGGCAGATTATTTTGCACTTACTGAATATAGTCCGCACTTAATTCATCATGGTGATGACGTTATTGATTGGGTTAAAAAAAATCAACCGAAAGCTATATTGCTTGATATTATGCTCCCAGGTAAAAATGGTATAGATTTGTGCAAAGAAATCAGGCAGTTTTCAAATGTCCCTATTTTGATGGTGACCGCTAAGGTAGAAGAAATAGACCGTTTGCTCGGTTTAGAGTTAGGCGCTGATGACTATATTTGCAAACCCTTTAGCCCGCGTGAAGTCGTTGCAAGAGTGAAAGCGGTACTTAGACGAACACAAACACTTGATAATACTTCCGATATGCTGATACTCGATGAGCATCGGCTTACCGTGGCTTTTCATCATCACGAAGTATCGCTTACCTCTGTTGAGTTTCAACTGTTAAAACCTTTAGCAGGCAAACCCGAGCGTATTTTTACCCGAGATCAACTCATGCAAAATATGTATTCAGATGATCGTATCGTCAATAATCGCACCATTGATAGCCACATAAAAAAATTACGTAAAAAACTCAGTGACATTAGTAATGGCAAAGACTGGATACAATCAGTTTACGGTACAGGTTATCGTTTAGTGCTTTAGTGCTTGAGTTACAAAATTTAACTGACTTTTCTTTTTATTTGCACATTTTTTGCATTTTCTGTTGATAACCTTATATCCGAATTTAGGATAAGGATTAACAACATATTATGTATATGCAATCAAAAACCGTATTAGCCACGGCGTTACTATTCGTTATATTTAGTCAAACTCCGGCACAAGCACAAGAACAAAGCCGAGGCCGACCAGGACCTCCACCCGCTTTTTCATCAATAGATATTAATGGCGATGGTGAAGTCGACTTTGACGAATTTTCTCAACAAGATTTGCCAAGTGGAGATCATCAAACCATTTTTGATGAAATAGACAGCGATAGTAACAGTGTTATTAGTAAAACAGAGTTTAAAAACCACCGCCCACCTGCTAAACAAAAGCGCTAAGGAAAATAAATTGATTAATACAACTAATTTGGGCAGTTCAATGCCGCCGCCGCCTGCTAGAACAGAGCAAAGTTTAACAGCAGATCAGCAGTCGTTAATCTCTGAGACCTTATCTGAATTTGATACTGAAAATCTTAGTCAAGAAGATGCTTTGAGTATTATAGAAACATTTTCACAAGCTAATATTCAACCGGGTGCTGCACTTGAAAAAGCATTATCTAGCGCTGGTTTTGACGCCAAAAGCATAGGTGAACTCGCCAATGTTTCTGAAGGTAGTAGACCACCTCCACCACCGCCGCCAAAACAAAGCACAGAAGAAATTACTTCAATGGTGGATTACCTATCTGAGTTACTAGAAGAAACTCTAGCAGCTAATAATGGCAATAGTCTGAGTGATGAAGACAAACAGTCGATATTAGCGAAAGTTTTTGAAAAATTTGATCTTGAAGAAAGTGACTCTATTATTAATACCAGTGCGTAAAGTATTAATAACTATGCAAAAGTTAACCTATTTAGTGCTTAGGTTAACTTTTATATTTTGAGTGTTAACGCTTTTCAAATGCCGTAATTTATTCCCGTCACTTTTAATGTCACCCTACTAATCATTCCATAACTTTTGCACATTGACAGAACAACGCTTTTTATCTAATAACGCTGATATTATCAAGCCTAGCTAAAAGTATCGTTAACAATGCAAAAAAAGTTACTCTTGTTTAAAAATACCAATAACTTGCTCATTCGGTCTTACTTCTTGCACTACATGCTCTTCGGGTTGCGACATTTGGTGCCCACAACTTACACAGGTTACGGTTTCAACTCCATGCTCCTTAATTAGTCCCATGGTGTCCATTTCTTTACATTTTGGACAGGTTGCTCCGGCTATAAATCGTTTTTTCACTTTTTCACTCAATTTTATTAAATATTTAATTAGATTTAGCAAGATATCTGCTCAGTGCTTCTATTTTACCTTGAACAACCCCCTAAGGAAAAGCGACAATAGCAACCTGCATTAAAATGAGACACGATAAATGATCATAGCTACAGATTTAAGTTTAGCCCGAGGCGCAAAATACCTCATAAAATCATCAAGTTTTACTATACATCCAAATCATAAGGTTGGGCTTGTTGGGGCGAACGGCTGTGGAAAATCTTCTTTATTCGCGAGCTTATTAGGTGCACTTCCTGCTGATATGGGTAACCTTTCTATGCCAACAAGCTGGAAAATTGCTACCGTTAAGCAAGAAACGCCAGCGCTCGATAGATCGGCTTTAGATTATGTTATGGATGGAGATATTGAATTCCGACAATTAGAAGCCAAATTAGACCAAGCACGCGCTGACGATAACGGGACTCTTGAAGCGACTATTATCAACCAAATTGACACCGTTAATGGCTACAGTTTACCCGCACGAGCAGGCGAGTTATTACACGGTTTAGGTTTTGTACAAGAACAACTAGCAAACCCAGTAAAATCATTTTCTGGTGGTTGGAGAATGCGCTTAAACTTAGCCCAAGCTTTGATAAGTCGTGCTGATTTATTATTACTGGATGAGCCCACCAACCATTTAGATTTAGACGCAGTTATTTGGCTACAACGCTGGCTGAAAAGGTTCACCGGCACCCTAGTACTCATTTCGCATGACCGTGATTTTCTTGATGATGTTATTGGCCAAATTCTCCATATTGAACACCAAACTGCAAAACTTTATTCTGGTAACTACAGCGCATTTGAACGTCAACGTGCGGAGCATTTAGCCCAGCAAGACGCTCAGTATCAAAAGCAACAAAAAGAGGTAGCGCATTTAACCTCTTTTGTTGACCGCTTTCGCGCAAAAGCCAGTAAAGCAAAACAAGCACAAAGCCGATTAAAACGTTTACAAAAATTACCTGACTTAGCGCCAGCCCATGTTGATAGCCAATTTACATTCAGCTTTGAACAACCAGATACCCTGCCTTATCCATTATTGGCATTAACCGAAAGCCAATGTGGTTATAGCGATGAAGCTATTATTTTGGAAAATGTAGGTATGACTTTAGTGCCTGGCAGTCGCATTGGTTTACTGGGTCGCAATGGTGCAGGTAAATCAACCTTAATTAAATCACTTGCTGGTGATTTAGCATTACTTCAAGGTGAACGTTATTGCGCGCAAGATCTTCGTGTGGGCTATTTTTCTCAGCACCAGCTTGAACAGTTGCATTTACCTAGTAGTGCGATTGAACATATAACGCGAGCAAAGCCGGATATTACCGAGTTACAAGCGAGATCATTTTTAGGCCGTTTTGGCTTTAGTGGCGACCAAGCTTTAGATAAAGTTGGCACCATGTCAGGTGGCGAAAAAGCGCGTTTGGTCTTAGCCCTTATTGTCTTAGAAAAGCCACAATTGTTGCTATTAGATGAGCCGACAAACCACCTGGATTTAGAAATGCGCCAAGCATTGGTGTTAGCTCTGCAAGACTTTGACGGTGCAATTATTCTTATTGCTCATGACAGATACTTATTAGAGTCTTGTGTAGATGAGTTTTATATCGTTGCTAACGGCCAGGTAACAGAGTTTGACGGTGATATTGATGATTACCAACAATGGCTCAACGATGATAAAAAGCAAACAGTCAAAGCGAATAAAGTAATTACTGAGCCACAAGTAGATAAAAAACAGCAACGTAAAGAGCAAGCGGAGCTACGTAAAAAAGCATCACCTCTGCGTAAACAGGCTGATAAGTTTGAAAAGCTGGTACAAAAATACCAAAACGAATTAACTGAGGTTGAAGCACAATTGGCCGATAGTGAGATATACCAAGCTGAGAACAAAACAAAGCTAACACAATTATTGAAACGCCAAGCAACACTGACCCAAGATTTAGAAACAAATGAAATGCAGTGGCTTGACCTTGAAGAACAAATAGAAGAGATAATGTCACAAGCATTATAGATTTATTGCTACACTTAATAGATCGCAGCAAAAATTTTGTCACTGCGTTCAATCGCGACAACACCACAATATAGGACATTATTATGAAAAAATTGACCTTACTAGCAATCAGTTTTGCCCTTTTTACACAAAGCTCTGCCTTTAGTGCTGATTTAGATTTAGGCATATACGAGCTAAACCGTGGTGAGTTTAAAGCCGCGATTGCAGAGTTTGAGCCATTAGTTGCTGAAGAATATGCTCCTGCGCAATATCAAATGGCGTTAATTTATTTAAACGGTTACGGGGTAATTAAAAACCCAACGAAGGCGTTGGAGCTTCTTCATCAGGCCGCTTCACAAAATTACTCAGAAGCCTTGTTCGATCTTTCGTTGCTTTATAGTGAAGGAGAGGTCGTTAAAAAGGATTTAAACTCTGCTTATGCATTAATGGAAAAAGCCGCAAATAAAGACTTACCCCGAGCGCAATTTAATTTAGGGGTGATGCTTTATAACGGAAGTGGTGTTCAACGCGATTACCTGCAAGCATCTCGTTGGTATCAAAAAGCGGCGGATCAAAACTATGCCTTAGCACAATTTAACCTTGCCTTGATGTACTTTGAAGGTAAAGGCGTCGCTAAGAGTACTAGAATGTCTTATATCTGGAATATTATTGCGGCTAAAAATGCTTATCGTATGGCTGAAAAAAGTCGCGATATGGACGAACATAAATTAACCGTTGATGAGATAAAAGAGAGTCGTGAAAAAGCCGATGCTATTTATCGTAAAATAATCCAACAACGAGAATTAAAATTAAGACAAAAATCTTAACGATTATTTCTTAATATAAGCATATCCCCAAAGCAGTTAACCAACATAAACCCGCTTATTATCCTAGCGGGTTTATTTTTATCTTCAATTTTCAATAGTTCGGCTTTACTCCACTGAGTTACAACATAATTAGTTAGTCTGATAAACGTAAGCATGTGCTATTTATTAGCTGCTACTATCCCGCCTCACTTTCATTAATACAAAAAGTGGCAATGATCATGATCCAAATCAATAAGCATTATTTAAGTGTTATTTATAATAGTGGCCATACCTACTTAAATACTTTTGGAGTTTGTGATGAATTTTGTCGATATGCTATTAAACGATCCCGTGGTCATCATGTCATTTATTGGTTTAGCTACTGTAATAGGCATTTGTAGTTTTTACGTTTATTACTTTTTAAAACATATCAGTGAAGATACGCCTTAGAGATGTTTCACAAATGTCATAATGAAAACTTAAGTGGTCACGCTCATTGTTCACTTATCGCCAAACGGTGGGCATGAGCAAAAATTTAACGTACAATAAATTTTTTGTATAACTCGCTATTACCGCATTATGTTTACCAAAAGCTCTTTCAGCCCAGCTTGGTGGCTAAAAAACGCCCATTTACAAACCATTGCCGCTAAGTTTTTTAGACGTGGCCACTCCATAGATACAACCAATGAAACGTTAGAGTTACCCGATGGTGATTTTGTAGATTTAGCCTGGACAGAACAGGTTAACTCAGCATGTACTCGTCCAATTATCGCCGTATTACATGGACTTGAAGGCTCAAAGAACAGCCACTACGCAAAAGGGATGTTAAGCGCGATTAAAGCACAAGGTTGGGTAGGTGTGTTAATGCACTTTAGAGGCTGTAGCGGTCGACCAAACCGTATGCCTCAGTCTTACCATAGCGGCCAAACTTGTGATGTTGACTACTTTAGCCAATACCTTGCCAGTAAATACCCTGATGCAAAAAAAGCGATTGTTGGCTTTTCATTAGGCGGGAATGTACTGACTAAATACTTAGCTCAGCAAAAACAAAATATCTATCAAGCTGCATGTGTCATTTGCGCCCCACTTGACCTATCAAGTTGTAGTAACCGAATTAACCGTGGTTTTTCTCGTGTTTATCAAAAGTACTTAGTGGATATGCTTAGAGCCAGTACAGTTGAAAAAATACAGGCTAACTTATTACATAATATAAACACAACTCAGCTAAATAATGTGCGTTCAATTCGAGAATTTGATCAAATGGTTACTGCGCCAATAAACGGTTTTATTGATGCGAATGACTATTATAAGCAAGCTAGCGGCAGGGATGTGTTGCAACAGATAACTACACCTTGTTTAATTATTCATGCAACCGACGACCCATTTTTATGTCATGTAAATACCACTGCGATTACTTCGTTGCCTAAACAAATGACATTTGAAGTCAGCGCTAAAGGTGGTCATGTAGGTTTCATCAGTGGTAATAATCCGTTCAAGCCAAGATATTGGTTAGAGCAACGTATACCTGAGTTTTTTACGAGATATTTATGATCATCCCACTAGAACAATTGTCAGAAGAAACATTAAGCGCCATTATCGAAAATTTTGTCCTCCGTGAAGGCACAGAATATGGCAGTGAAGATGTATCACTTAGTGAAAAAATAGCCCAAGTTCATCAGCAATTAAAGCAAGGTACAGCATTATTGGTGTACTCTGAACTTCATGAAACGGTTAATATTCTCCCGAAAGATCAATTTATTGAAGACAGCGAAGAAAGCACAGAAGAATCATAAAGGCACTTTATTTTTGGCATTAAAAAAGGCACTAATTCAGTGCCTTTAATTAATTCTTACGACAAATATTATCGTATGAAGGTAACCGAAAAGCTAACAGGCACAACGTAATCGATGCTAGGTAAAGAGGCTAACTCTTTGAGCTTATTGATACCAGCTACAATACCAAATGCATCTGCCTGAATAAAAAATGGCTTGATAGTATTAACCAATATTTTATCCGCACTTAACTTGATGACACTGACTTCAATCGTTACAGTTTGCTGCTCACCATGAAAATCCACTACGCCGCTAACGCTAAGCTTTTTATCTGCACCAATGGTTAGGTTATTGAGCAATGACTTATCAAGCGTCGCAGTAAAATTTGCTGTGCTATATTTATCGCTTTCAAAAACGAATTTTTTCATTCTATCATCACGAATAGCAATATTAGTATTAACGCTGGTAAGGTCAACACTGATATTTACTTGTGCTTGCTCGTTGATATTACCAGCAAGCTTTGCAAAGTTATGATTTTCGGCAATATTCGCTTTTTTAACTGATATAAAGCTCAGCTCAGAATTTGCATTGTCGAGTTTCCATGCAGCTAATGCCGGTAAACTTACTGTTGCTGTCAACAGTAGGGAAATTAATATTGAGGATGTTTTACGCATGATTTTCTCCATGTAAGATAAGTTTATTTCGAGCTAATTTACTGATAGCAACTAACACTGTGTATTTATGAACTGGGCTTAAGCGTTGTTATTTATAAACGCTTTGCTCTATGCGGCTTAATAATATCTTGCCAAGGAATTTCTTTATTCCCTAACGAGATAAAATCAGGCTGCATTAACGTTTCACGCTGATTGTACGTTAATGGTTTAAATTCACTATCGATTATGCTGCCACCGGCTTGTTCAATTATACAGTGACTTGCGCCAGTATCCCACTCACCGGTAGGTCCAACACGTAAATAACAGTCAGCACCACCTTCGGCAATTAAACAGTTTTTTAACGAGCAGCTTCCTAAAGCGACATGATCAAAATCATATTTATCATTTAAATACTGCCCCATTAAGTTGATATCTTGTCGACGGCTGATAGCGACTTTTATACGACGTTGACCATCATAGTGTGCCACGTGTATTTTATGGCTACCCACATCATTTTCTTTAAAAGCGCCTAAATTATTTTGAGCATAGTAAGTTAATTGGTGATCAGGAGCATGAATAACACCAATGCTTGGCCATCCGTTCTCGACTAACGCAACATTAACCGCAAAATCACCACTGCCAGCAATAAACTCCCCTGTGCCATCGATAGGATCTAACAGCCAATAACGAGACCATTTACTGCGCTGTGCTAGCCCTAAAGCTCCAACTTCTTCAGAAATAATAGGAATGTCAGGGGTTAGTCTTTTTAATTCATCCATTAAAATATCATTTGCCGCGATGTCGGCACTGGTAACAGGACTGTTATCTTCTTTTATCTCGGCAGTAAAGTTGCCTTGTTTATAAAAGCGTGCAACTTCTTGTCCCGCTTTTTTAGCACTTTCAAGCGCCACTGATAATAACTTTTCATGATTCATACAATAGCTCCTAAGTGATCCTTTACTAATAATAAAGCGGCAATACTGCGCGACTCATTGAAGTCTTGCTGTTGCAATAATTCATGATGATTTGCAAGTGGCCAAGGGACTATCTCTAACGCTTCGGGTTCATCTCCAAGCAGTTTTTCCGCATAAAGATTCTCAGCAAGAAATATCGTCATTTTAGCATCAAAAAATGCTGGAGCCATGGCAACAGTGTGAATTGACGTTAACGTTTCAGCACCATAACCAACTTCTTCTTTTAATTCTCTATTAGCGGCTTGTGCGGCAGTTTCGCCGGCATCAATAAGGCCTTTTGGGAAACCAAGCTCATAGGTGTGCGTGCCGCCACAGTACTCTCGTACGAGCAACATAGTATGTTTATCAAGCATAGGTACAATCATCACTGCCCCACGACCTTTACCATACATGCGTTCATATTCTCGCTTTTCGCCATTACTGAATGTTAAGTCAACTTGTTCAATAGTAAATAAGTGACTTTTGGCAACCTGCTTACGCGCGGTGATTTTTGGTAATACTTTTTTTGTTGTCATAACGCCCTTTATTGCAACAACTTAAGTGATGTTTTTCATCTAGAAAAGCTAAAGTTTAACCATAGCACGATAACATTGAATACATAACCATACTGCTTGGGTATAATAGCCGTTGGGGTAATTATTTAATTGCATAGTTACCATCAGTCTCATTGAGACATTCTATAATAAACGTGTTTCAAGGGAAAAATCTATGCTTGATTGGTCAAAAATTTCAACTGTTTTACTGGATATGGATGGCACAATCCTCGATTTACATTTTGACAACCACTTTTGGCTACACCATTTACCACAACGCTACAGTGAATTACACGCTGTAAGCTTGGTTGAAGCTAAAGCGTCGTTAATGTCACACTACGAAAAAGTAGCAGGAACAATCGACTGGTATTGCCTAGATTACTGGTCCGAACAAACTCAATTATCAATAACCGACTTAAAGCGCGAAATTCAGCACTTAATTCAATTACGCTCTGATGCACATGACTTTCTAGTTGCATTGAAATCATCTGGCCGTGATATCGTGCTTGTTACTAACGCTCATCCTGATAGTTTATCGCTAAAAATAGAACGCACATCGTTAGATAAATACTTTGATACGCTTTACTCAACGCACGAGTTTGGTGTCACAAAAGAGTCACAATTACTCTGGCAGCGCCTACAAGAAAAACATGGTTTTGAACTAGAAAGCACACTATTTGTTGATGACAGCTTAGTGATACTCGATTCAGCAAAAAAATATGGTATTGGCCATTTATTAGCGGTAGCTAACCCTGATAGCAAACAAGCTGCAAACGTATTTAAAGAATACCCTTCAATTACTGACTATCGTGTTTTATTAACTGAAATAAATAACAACACACCAAACAATTAATTCATAGTTTTACGATGATTCGCCTCGGTTAATACAGATAGTTAAGACAGTTAATTTAACCAAGGCCAAATATCTTTTTACCCGCTCGTTATTCTCCAACGTTTTCCAAGCAAGTTAGCAAACGCTGTTAATAGCTAACAAAAAAATACAAAAAACTTATTGCTTCAGATCACTAGGACCATTGTTAGCAACGTAAGCTCCTCTTTTACCTTTGGGTTTTTCTTCTCCCGTGGTTGTATCTTCTTCAGTTTGCAGTTCTGCCGCGGCATTTATCGCAGCACCCAATAAAATAGTAAAAGCGGTGACATAAAACCACATCAATAAAATAACGACGCCGCCCATTGAGCCATACGTTTCGTTATAACTGGCATACTCGGTAATGTACAAATTGAAAAAATAGGATCCTACAAGCCAAAATAAGGTCGCTAATACAGCACCAGGTGTGGTCCAACGCCATTTTGCAGATGCGCGATGTGGTGCATATTTGTATAAGCTTGCTAGCGATAAGTTAAATAGAATCAGCAAAATTGGCCATGTCACCCAACTTAGTAAAGATTGGCTTGTTTCGTCAAGCATACTCAACGCGAATGGAATAATAACAATCATAAGTAACATCAACAGCATGGTTAATATTGTTGCCAACGTTAGCATTGTACGCACGATAATCATTTTTAAAAATGAACGTGTTTTCCCTTCCTTATAACTTATATTGCATGCTGTAATTAATGCTACAGAGCCTTTGCCGCCACTCCAAATAGCTAATAAAAAACTAAAAACAAACCCCACACTTAATGCACTATTATCTGTCGTTAATAAACTTTCAATCTGCGCTTCTAATATTTCTCTACTTTGCTCAGGTATTACGCCAACCAAAAGGCTCATATGTTGAAGAAGAGTTTGTTGATCGGTAAAAAGGCCATACATAGAAACCAATGCAGCTAATAATGGAAACATCGCTAATAAGAAATAAAACGCAACACCTGCAGCTATAAGTGACATGTTATCTTGTTCAACTTTATGCATAACGCGCTTAGTTATCTGCCACCAGTTTGCTAGTGAAAATTCTTGTGGGTGCATTATTTCATTATTTGAACTCATCTTTGAACTCATATAGGTTGGCCTCTATTTCTGCATATTTTGAGCTGAAGAGCTCTGCAAACCATTTGCCGATAAGCCCGGCTATGTTAGATTTTTTCACTTTATCGCTATCAGTAATAAATTTAGTCAGTCATTAATATTTGTTCTGAGATTGCAAGTTGGGCTGAAAGCCTATAAAAGCTGTCAGCCCAAATCTAGGGATACATTTAAGCTAAAGTAGTACAGTTATTGGCAATCATTATCCTTACAAAAACGATCAACCTCTTTTTCTGCCTCCTCTTTAGACTTGCCATAACGCTCTTGGATCTTGCCGGCTAATTTTTCTTTCTCACCATTGATTATATCCATGTCGTCATTGGTTAAATCGCCCCATTGCTTTTGGGCTTCACCTTTTACTTGTTTCCATTTTCCTTCAAAAGTATCTTTGTTCATAGTTGCACTCCTATAATTTCAAATTAGGTGATATACAGTGCTCAAACTAAAGCACTCACCCATATGTTTGCAAAACTCAGGCCACGAACTAAACCATTGAAAATAAATAAAAATATCCAACATGGGAATATCTCACAGATATTTTTTATGAAAGTATTACAAGCCATCATGTATTAGTTACAAAAATCAGGAAGTCGTCGTTATTTAGTCAAACAAAAGCAGAATTTTTTCTATAAATACGAGTTATCCTAAAATACAGGCTGTACTGATTACGCTTAACCATAGATTGTAAATTGCTTAATGGTTTGAATAGTTAAAGTAATCGCAGGATATTTCATAAATTAAACTAGAGACGATTTAATTATGTGAAATTTAGAGAGACTGCTGCACTAAATAGTGAAATCAGTGTTGTCGTTAATAATAAATACGCTCAAGATGACTTATCATGAACGACATTAATAAACGTGGTGTAGGGTATATATTTTAGCGAGGATAAAAGCTAAGTCTATGAAAGACAATCTAAAATTATCTTTCATAGTAGAAATAACTTATATTTTCAAACGGTATCGGCCTTTGCTATCTGGTTTTCCTAAAAAGCTTAATACGGCTTTTAATTGCTCAGGAAACTTCTCTGCAGGTGTTAAATAGCCACTACCCGAGAAACGTCCACCTTGCTTTAACGCAGCACGATAACTTAGCCCTAGGTTATTTTTAGGGTCGATATCAGCAATAAGTTCACCGTTATCACAGGTTAATTTCGCTGTAAGCTCACCTAGCTGAACTTTTTCTTCGAAAGCCGTTACAGCAGCATTGCGCCACTTTAAGTCACCTTGAAGTTCACTACAGACCGGCGCACCAATAATAAAGCGCGAAATATTCAGCTGAAGTTGTTCATGAGCAATAATATCAATCGCTAAGTTAAGTCGCATTGCTACCGTATTCGCGGCAACATTTATTTGTGCGTCTTCAACCACCATTTCAGACAATAAACCACTGATGGTTAATTTCCCTTCTGGGCCATTGACCAACGCATTGCCAAAACTAATATCAAGTTTAGGGTTCAGCATTAATACTGAGATTAACGACAATGAGCTTTGTACTTGATTAATAATAACGTCATCAATCATGACTTGCTTAATTTCGCTATGCCAAACACTACCTTCAACCGCACCAAGTGCTATGTTCTTTGGCAGCTTAATTTGCGACACTACCCAACTGGCTGGCATTAAGGCTAAAACAAAAACACAATATGCGGTGAAAAAAATTGCTGTATAAGCAAACTTCTTTTTCATTAACTCTTTCCTAACTGTAATCGACGAACGCGAACCACACCTTGTTGGTCAGCTAAACTGAGATCTATATTTTTTACTTGTAGACCATCTCTGCTGGCTAATTGTTCTAACCAAGTTAATAATTGATTAAATGATATTTCATCAATCCAAACTTGTAACTCATCACCTTGAGGTTGCATACGGGTAATAATAATATTATTCGCTCTAGAAGTGCGATTAACAATACTCGACAAACTCGCGCCTGAACTTGCACGAGCATTGCGTTTTGCTTGTTGATAACGCTGGGTATTTTCTTCAACCCACGTCAACAACTCTTGCTGACGTTCAAGTGTTAACTTTTGCTTGTCGATGCCTTCATTCAGCGGTTGCCAAATAAGACCATATAAAATAAATATAGAAATTACTACCGACATAACTAACACTAAACGTTGCTCACGAATATTTAACTGCTGCCACCATGCTTTCATGAGCGCCCCTTCGAAGAAGTATCTGTAATACTAAATGAACCAGAAATTTGATCACCTTGATTATTTTGTGCGCCTAAATTAACCGCTAAGCCTGCTTTTTCAAAGGCGACTTTAAGCTTTTCAAAATACTGGTAATCTTTAGCGATAGTTTGCATACGTACTTCTTGACGTTTACCATCAAATTTCAATGTTTGAGGTTTAATCTCAGGCACACTCGCCAGTGCCGGCTCAAGCTTAACTAATAAAGCTAAAAAGCCAGCTACGTCATCACTATCACCTACTTCAGCAAGTTTCTGACGTAATTGTGAACGCACCGTCGAGATTCTAACCCGCTTAGTTTCAGGAAAAACAGTTTTATATTTTTCGATGATTTCAGTTTCAATAACGGCTTGCTGGCTAGATAAGCTATATAATTCAGCGCCTTTGAGACCAAAATTCAACACCAGTGCTAAACATGCAATACCAGCAACCCAAAGCCAATTTACCGTATCTGCTGAGCGCTTTTCTTTGACTTGAAATTCACCTTGTAACAAGTTGAATTTACGAGAATGATTATTCGCTAAAATAGCTAAAGGTAAGTCTTCAGGTAAATACTCAATGGTTAAATCAGCAGGTACTTCAGATAAAGCCGAATAAGCGTTAATCACTTGGCTATCTTCACTTAAACCTTGAAAGTAATTAGCAACCACTGGCCATGCGTTGGCTTCGAATGACATAACTTGCCATTCACCTAACCTAATCAATACCTGCTCGCCAAGCATAACAGCACTGCTAATGTTGGGCTCAACAGGTAATGCAAGTGCATCAGGAATTAATACTTTAGAGAATATTTCTGCTTCGGCTAACCACTGCAACCAAGTATCTAATTGTTTACGCTCAAGCGCAGCAACAAAGCAATTATGCCCTTGATCGTCTTGTTTAGTCTCACTAAAAGCAAAACACATCTCTTCAACATCTTGTGCTAGCATTTCTTCTAACATGTAGGGAGCTGCTGCACGGGTAGCTCTTTGAGATGAGCCTGGTACTTTTAGTCGCTTAATAGCGATATCACTTGCCGGTACAAAAACGACCACGTCTCGTGTTGTTGATTTTTCAGTTAGCTGAGTTAGTTCACCTGCGTTAGGCAACTCACCACTTGCTATAATATCTTCTTGTCCGTTGGTTTTAATCAGCCAGTGAATTCTACTTTCAGCTTGGCTGCCTAAACGGATAAATAAGGTTTCACCCATTACTCTCGTCCTATGATGCGACTGATCACACTTATATTATTTTTATCGTCTACTTTCATAATGGTATTTAAAGCAAAGTAACTATTATTAAAGCTTGCTGTTGTTCTAAGGTTAAAGTATTCACTTTTCACAGAAAAAAGTTGTTTTTGCTCTGGTGTAATTTTAGCTTCACTCAGTTCAGGTAATGTAAAAAATTCATCAATATTTTTAAAGCCTTCTTCACCACGGGAAGACAAAGCTTGTGATGCTTCATTTTGACTTATCCCTAACATGGCTACAAGTATTTCAGGCTGATCTTGTGCAATGGTATTAATGTTTATTTTATTCATATTCGTATTCGGCAAAACACAGGCATAGTCTTTCAACTTTTCAATGACATCAACGCTAAAGTGTTCAATCACTCGTAGCTCTGCAATACTGGCAATATAATTATTAGCGGCTAGGTAAGGAAACTCTTTCGCGGCATAGTCACTGTCTTCTGCGCCACCTGAGCTAGAAATACTACCATCAGCGTCCAACCAGTCAGTAAGAGCATCAGCCATATATTCTGCTTCAAAATTACCGACACCTTCAATACTGATAGCAATTAACAATTCTTCAAAAGCTGTTCTTGCTGGTGATTTTTTCGCTGCATTGCCAATACCACTCGAACTGTCATCTTCACTTACTTTTAGAGAATTTAAATTAAAACAACTATTTAAATCGGTGATCTCACCGGTTATTTCACCAAAATCAACGGGAAAAGTATTTTCCCCTTGTGCCCACACTTGCCCTAAATGTGTTACTTCGGCATCGGCTTCAAATGATTGAATGAGTACTCGCTTTGCAAATGCCTCAGCCCCATGGCATACCAGTATGCTTGTTGGTTGGAGCCAATATTGGTTGTACGCTGCATTTGTAATTGCAACCTTGCAGTCATTTGTGTAGCTAAAATAGCGATTAACGCAATAATCAGCATAACCGTAATTAACGCAACCCCTTTGGGTATAGGCTTAATAGCTATAACTTTACTCACGGCTATCGTCCTCATCTTGCGAACTATCGCCAGCAACAATAAATTGTCTACGAATAATACCGTAATCTTTTGTTTCTAATTCAATAGCAATAGCCTGTGGCAAGTTGTCGCCCTGTCGTGTTTTTTGCCACTTTTTTCCATCATAAAATTCAAAACTTAGGTTTTCAACCTTAGAAATTAATGGTCTTACTTTTGGCTCTTCGCCCAATACAGCGTCAACAAAGTTAAAATGTACCCGCTCTACCGTATTTTCATTTAATTGATAAGCTACTGACTGCATATCGCTGCGAGGTAAGAGTAACCCTGGATTAGTCCAACCATGACGAACAAAAGCAATAGCCTGTTCACTCGTGGTGTAACTTTCAGTATCTGTGTGTAAAAAGCCAGTTTGGGGCGATTCACCATTTAAGCGCACACTTCGCCTAGCTATTTGCAACATATCACGTTCGATAATTAAAAAACCCCGTTGCAGTTCATTTATGCGATCAGTGCGTTCTTTAGTTACGGTATCACTGTTGAGTACGGTTTCGAAAATACTAAAACTTGCCATGCTGATCACTGAAAAAATAGCGATGGCGATCAGTACTTCTAATAAGGTAAAGCCTTTACTCGATGTAAGACTTGATTTAGATCTAAAAGGCTTAATAGAGTTAAACGCTCGACAATTTATACCAGCAGTATTCATTGGCTTTGCTTCGATATGTAGGTCATTAAGCTAGTTAATGCTGCGGGATCTTTTTCATCAAGCCGCACCTCCATAACAATAGCCCGCATGTCATTATCGGTAGTTTTAATAACTTTTTGCTGCCAAAACCATTCTTGCCCAGCAAGCTCTACTTTGCCTTTTTTATTATTTTTTGGTGGCCATGTATCATCGAGTGTCACTTCGACTAATTGATTTGATGCAACCCAACTCGCTACGATTTTACTTTCTAAATATCCTAAATTTCGTGCGTTAGTGTCTGCAGTACCTAAAATGGCAATACCAGCGATCGAAAATACCGCCATCGCCAGCATAACCTCAATTAAGGTAAACCCTTTTTGCAACTTGCGACAATAACAATTAGCGAGCGTTAGCATTCACTATCGGCCCTTCTATTGTAAGTGGTGTAGTATATATGCCAGTCACTTTAAAACTGATATTCTCATCGCCATCAATAGCAAATTCCGCCAATGAAAACGTTAAACTAAAGGGGGTAATTTCACCGCCAGAGAGCATATAAACTTGAGGGATGGTTTTTTTCTTTTCGGTTTCAGTAAAGTCTTCTTCTTCGTCTTCGTTGATCAATACAGAAGAGTCGAATAATAGAGGTTCTTCGATAGGTAAGTCATCAAGTTCTAGCGTTAACTCAAGACCTTCAGGTAAAGTATACACGCTAAATAATGGGTTATCGGCAATAGGTGACCAACTGACGCCGTCATAACCGAGAAATTGATAGCTATTTTCTTCGATGAATAAGCCTAATTCCACATTATTTAGCAAACCATATTCTGCAGCGACGTCAAAAACACCCGCAAAGCGAGCACTGTTTTGTTCTAATAATTGTTCAGGTTTATTACCTGAAAAAGTAAATTGGATTGCAGAAACCATCACACCAATTAACACAATCACCAGCATCACTTCAATTAAGGTAAAACCTTGGTGACGACGCGGATTTAGTTTTGGGCGATGGCCTATGTTAAGTTTCATATCAAATTAATAATCAATAGTGATTGATTATTGATAATCGCCTAAATTCCAGTTGCCAATATCATCATCTGTACCGGGTTCGCCATCAGGTCCCATAGAAAATACGTCCATTGCTCCGTTTTCTCCAGGGTTAAGTAATTGATATTCACTTCCCCACGGATCGTTAGGTAAACGTTTTACATAACCACCTTCTGGAAAACGACGAGGCATAGGTTCAATATCAGTTTCAGTTACCAATGCTTCTAAACCTTGCTCTGTACTTGGGTACTTATAATTGTCCATTTTGTACATACTTAAAGACGTTTCCAAGGCATTAATATCTGATACTGCCTTTTGCATATTTGCGCGCTCTTGGCTGCCCATAAGGTTAGGCACTACCATACTGGCTAAAATACCTAAAATTACGATAACAACCATCACTTCTAATAAGGTAAAACCTCGAACATTTCTTACTGCTTTCATTTCTAACTTCCTATTAACGTATTTAACTGAAGAATTGGCTGTAAAATAGCCATAACGATAAATAATACAACACCCGCCATTACCACCATTAATATCGGCTCAAATGCTTTTAATGATATGTTCATTACAGCTTCGAACTCACGATCTTGGTTATCAGCGGCGCGACCTAACATGTGTTCAAGTTGGCCACTTTTTTCACCACTAGCGATCATGTGTAACATCATGGGTGGAAACAGTTTAGTTTGTTCTAACGATACTCGTAAACTTGTTCCTTCTCTCACCTTGTCTGTTGACTCTTTAACACTTTGTTTAATGTATAAGTTGTCGAGTACTTCACCAGAAATTTTCATACTCTCTAATAAAGGAACGGCGCTAGCGGTTAAAATGCTCAATGTACGTGCAAATCTTGCGGTATTAACACTTGTTGCCACTTTCCCAAGACCCGGTATATTTAAAAAACGTTTGTGATAAGCAAATTTAAAACTGTCTTTTTTCAATAACTGTGACCATAGCAGCATAAGCGCCGCCACAATAACTACAATGAATAAGCCATAATCCCGCAGGAAATCACTACTGGCAATTAAGAATTTAGTTGTGGCAGGCAAATTAGCGCCCATATGTTCGAATTGACCAACAATTTTGGGCACTACGGCGGTCAATAGTATTGCGATAACACCCGTAGCAACTACGGTCATTATGACAGGATAAACCAACGCTTGAATGAGTTGTGAGCGCAGTTGTTGTCGCTTCTCAGTGTAATCAGCTAAGCGATCTAATACTTTATCAAGGTGACCTGATTTTTCACCGGCGGCAACCATAGCGCGAAATAAGCGATTAAACACTTGTGGAAACTCAGCCATACTTTCAGCTAAACCATAACCTTCGGTTACTTTCGTTCGCACAGCCATGATCATACTTTTTAAGGTGTTTTTATCACATTGCTCACCAACAGCCATTAGTGACTCTTCTATGGGTAAGCCAGATTCAACCAACGTTGATAACTGTCGAGTGATAAGTGCCAACTCGGCAGCTGATATTTTTTTTCCTGCAGTAAAAAAAGACTTTTTATTTGTTTGCTTACTTTTCTGCAAACATGGTGTTACTTCAATAGGCATTAAGCCTTGTTCACGAAGTAAATTTCGTACATGACGAGGGGTGTCACCTTCAATAACCCCTTTTTTGTTTTTGCCTCGGCTGTCTACTGCCTGATAATCAAATGCTGCCATAATTTACAATTTATATTACCTTGTTAATTACCAAGTTTTATCTTCAATTTTGCGTTTATTTTAGACACAGAAACTTGTTTTATTAATCTTCGCGTGTAACTCGCAATACTTCTTCGATGGTGGTTTCACCTAGCATGACTTTATCAAAGCCATCACGACGGATACTTGGTGTTGTAGTGCGAATGAACTTTTCAATCGCCTGCTCGCCTTTACCGTTATGAATCAATTCTCGTACTTGCTCATCAACCACAATCAATTCATGAATACCTGTTCTGCCTCGGTAACCTTTAAAATTACACTCTTCACAACCTACCGCTTTATAAATTGGCGCATTATCGTCGTGATTTAATTGTAGTAATTTACGTTCTTCCGCTGAAGTAGCGCAGCATTCGCGACAATGTGGACATAACGTTCTAACCAATCGTTGTGCTAATACACCTAATAGACTAGATGAAAGTAAGAAAGGTTCAACCCCCATATCTTCCATTCGTGTAATAGCGCCTGCAGCTGTATTAGTATGTAATGTAGATAAAACTAAATGCCCAGTTAAACTTGCTTGTACGCCAATTTGCGCGGTTTCTAAATCGCGAATCTCACCGACCATCACCACATCAGGATCTTGACGCAAAATTGCGCGTAAACCACGGGCAAAGGTCATATCTACTTTCGTATTTACTTGAGTTTGCCCAATACCTTCGATAGCGTATTCGATCGGATCTTCTACTGTTAAAATATTTCGTTCTTTGCTGTCAATTTGGCTTAAGCCTGCATACAAAGTTGTACTTTTACCTGAGCCGGTTGGGCCTGTAACCAAAATAATGCCATGAGGCTTTTCAATTAAATCAGAAAAGCGCGCTCGGTTGCCATCGGTCATGCCTAAGTCTTGCAAGTCTAAACGGGTTGAATTTTTATCGAGTAAACGTAAAACTACTCGTTCACCATGTCCTGTAGGCATAGTTGAAACACGCACGTCTACTGCTCTACCCGCTATTCTTAGGGAAATACGACCATCTTGCGGAATACGTTTTTCAGCTATATCTAGCTTTGCCATTACCTTAATACGAGAAACCAGTAATGAAGCTAATTTACGGTTAGGTTTTAACACTTCACGTAAAACGCCATCGACACGAAAACGAATTTGTAGCGCTTGCTCAAAAGTTTCAATATGTATATCGGAAGCATTCTCTTTGATCGCTTCACTTAACATGGCATTGATCAGTTTAATAATCGGTGCATCGTCTTCGTTTTCTAATAAGTCTTCAGTTTCGGTCATTTCATCGGCAAGTGAATATAAATCAACTTCATTGCCAATATCTTCCATCATTTGTTGCGCTTCTGAAGAGTCTCGCTGGTATGAAATAGTAAGCAATTGTTCAAACTCTTCAGCACTTTTATAATCAAGTGTAAAAGGCGCTTTTAATACTCGGCGCACTTCTAGCAATACATCAGCATTGAGAGTGTCTGTGCAAACTAATCGTAATTCACCATGATCATTTGCGACCAATACACTATTACGTTTTGCAAAACCAAAAGGCAAACGATAACGAATACCTTCATCTGTAATAATGTCACTAACAGCGAGTGTTGATGAATCGTTAAGCGCAGTTTCGTTTTCACTTGCCGCAACAAAAGCTTGAGTTTCTGGATCGATATCACTCATGGTTATTCGTTTTCATCCGATGATTTTTCATCACGCTTTTTCATATATTCATCAAACGACGGTGGTAATGACAATTGATCATTCCATTCCGGCAGAATAGGCAGTTTTTCATCCGATAATAACTCAAGACCATCTTCTTTCTTTTGAATTTCAAGCGCACGAATGAAGTTATATTTTTCTTTACTTAGGTCATTCATTAACTTGCCATCACGTACGATAGTTGGACGTAAAAACACCATCAAATTACGTTTACGTTTGGTGTTGCTTGTTGATTTAAACAAGTGACCAATAAATGGAATGTCGCCAAGGATAGGTACTTTTTGAACACTTTCTTGCACGTCTTCATCAATCAAACCACCTAGAATAACAGTCGCGCCGTCGTCAGCCATCACAGTGGTTTTAATTTCACGTTTGTTAATAGAGATATCAACACCTGTTGCACCACTTACTGAAGATACTTCTTGCTCAATCGTTAATTGCACGCCACTGCCTTCGTTTATTTGCGGCGTAACTTTCAATTTAATACCAATTTCCTGACGTTCAACTGTTTGGAAAGGGTTACTGTTATTACTGCCGGTTTGAGCGCCCGTGATAATAGGAACTTCTTGACCAACAATAAAATATGCTTCTTCATTATCCAGGGTAGTAATACTTGGCGTAGACAATAAGTTCGAATTAGTATCAGAACTTACCGCTTGAATAATTGCGCCCCAATCATTTTTTACAATACCGAACAATGTACCACTGACTGAACCTAACACTTGAGCAGCTAAACTGTAGTCACCATCTGTATCAGGTTGATCAGGATTCACTGTAACCGCACCGCTTTCTGACGTAACAGTAGAACCTAATGTACCCGGCGTAGACTGAGCAGCTTCAGCTGCTGCTGCAATTGAACTTATTGGTGTAACACCATTGGTAAATTGCGACATAGCACCTGACTCGTGATACCACTGCACACCGAGGTTAACGCCATCACCTTCAAAAACTTCAACAATAATAGCTTCAATAAGGACTTGAGCACGACGAATATCTAATTGACGAATAACCGCTTCGAGTGAACGTAACATGTCAGGTTGAGCGGTAATAACAAGGGTGTTAGTGTCTTCATGAGCATCAATACTCACATTACGGGTTTTACTTTTTCGCGATGCAGTAGTGGTTGAAGATGATTCTGCTTCAATAGACTCGCTAACCCCTTGTAGCACTTTCACCATGTCTTCTGATTTTGCATACTTTAAATGATAAACGCGCGTGTTGCCGTTTGATTCAAGTTCACTATCTAAGCGCGAAACTAATCTTGCTACTCGTTCGCGGGCTTTAACTTCGCCACTGACAATAACGCTGTTAGTACGTTCATCAGCAACAATGGTAGGTATTAAAAATGTCGGTGTGCCAGCGCTTTTACCTTGGCCAGATTTATTCATTGCTTCAACTATGCGAACCATTTCGCCAGCCGATGCATATTTCAAGCTAATAATCTGTACGTCTTGGTCGCCCGCTTTATCCACTCGTTCAATAATTTGCACTAAGCGATTAACTACCGCGGCAGTACCAGTAAGCATAATAACGTTAGCAGGATCATAGTTAACTACGTTGCCGCCGCCTGCTTGATCTGATAATTGACGCAGTAAAGGTGTAAGTTCACGTACCGTAACGTTTTTAACTTCAACAACACGGGTGACCATTTCATCACCAGCACCTGGGTTTTCATTACCCACGACTGGAATAGAAGAGGTTTTCGCATCTTTATTACGAATAATTTTGACAACATTATTTTCCATTTCAACCGCAGAGAAGCCATAAACCTCTAAAACGTTTAAGAAAAATTGATAATATTGCTTTTCAGTTAGTAAGTCATAACTACGTACATTAACTTTGCCTCGAACGTTGGGATCAACGATCATGGTTTTTTGCAAATTTTTACCAACAATATTGATAAATTCTGCTATTTCTGTGCCTTTGAAATTTGGAGAATATTCAGCCGCATTTATATTTGCAGAGAGCAAAACACTATTGAGTAAAACTGCAGTAACAACCCGGTAAGGCTTCGCTTATACCAAGGTGCGCTTAATAATTTGCGCATTTATTATTCCTTTTATTCTAATTATCTATACTGAAAAGTATTTGTGTCATGTCACCATTACGATCAAGTAACAGCGAAACTTCGCGTTGTTCTCTTAAAGATTTTAGTGCCTGAGCGGCTTCTCGAGGCTCAGTCAAATCAAAACCATTCATTTGTACTGCTACATCCCCTGACTTCAGACCAGCACTTTGGAAAAAAGTTGGATCTTTCGCCGGCATTAATTGATAGCCAATAATTTTGCCATTTTCTCGTTTCGGCGAAATTTTCAAATAATCGGTAATGTTACCTGGGTCACTCTCTAAATCATCTTTTAATGACTGAGTCACTTTAGCGAGTGATTTATTATTACGCTGATCGACAACATTGGGCGATGTTAATTGCAATGACGTTTTAGTACGTTGAGGTCCTGATTTTTGTTTATAGTCTGGCTGAGATGGCTTGACGTTTTTATCAAATATTAATCCTTCAAACATCAAAGTTTCAAATCCGCCTGACACTTTTAAAATAACTCTGTCGTTAAAAACATTTTCTAACGTTGCCCTAGTGCCTTTGATGTTCTCACCAATACTGTATGTTTCTTGTCTGCCTGAGCTTTCGATTACCGCAGCGGCGGTCGCTTTATCGCTACTAGCAACCACACCTGACAAAATTAGCTTTAAACGTGTTTCGGGGGCATCTTCAACAACTTCCTCAACACGCTCTACTTTTTGTTGAGAGAAAGCCCCGAAGAGATTTAATGATTGAATGGCTTTGACGTCGATTTGCTTTTTCGGTGTTGATGAAACAGCTGCTGAACCATTTAATGTTACATTAGCATTTTGCGTTGACTTAGATAAACCTAGCCAAGTTATTTGTGCACACAAAAAAGCGATATAGCAAAGCAGTACCAAAATAATTACTTGAGTAATTTTTCGTTGTGGTAGCTTGGAAAGCTGTTCAGGCGCGCTTGATAGGTTATTCAACAATGTCATTTTTTATCGTTTTTTTATTATCTTCAAATTTCAATTCGCTTTGATGATACTTGACCAATCGCTCTGCAACAAGATGTCATATTCTTTTTTAACTATAATTAGTTAACAAAATGTAAAGAAATGCATTCGAACTAGCGAAAATGAAGCCATTATGTTAACTTTCCGAAAATTTAAAATGCCGTTATAGAGTATAATTAAAACCATGAATAAACCTCATGATAATGATGCACTAAGTAATCAGTCCACCCGTTTAGACAAGTGGTTATGGGCGGCGCGCTTTTATAAAACACGAGCCATTGCAAAGCAGATGATTGATGGCGGCAAAGTGTTTTATAATGGTCAGCGTAGCAAGTCTGGTAAAGCCGTAGTTTTAGGTGATCGCATTACTATAAGACAAGGTTTTGAAGAAAAGCATGTCATTGTTATCGCGTTGACTGATAAACGCCGTGATGCAACTTTTGCACAAACACTTTACCAAGAAACAACTGAAAGCATTGAAACGCGCGAAAAAAATAATTTAGCTCGCAAGCAAGGCATTCTGCTTAGCCCCGCCAGCGATACTAAACCCGATAAGAAACAACGTCGACAAATTCGACATTTAAAAGAAAGGATATAAACAGTGGCTATGCAAAAAGATATTTTAAATCGCTATTTATTTGACAACCTACACGCGCGAGGAGAATTGGTAAACTTAAGCCAAACCTTCCAAGATATTGTTGCTTTACATGATTACCCGCAAGGTGTGAAGCAATTGCTCGGTGAGTTAGTCGCTGCCACTTGCCTATTAACCGCAACATTAAAGTTTGAAGGTGAAATTGCCGTACAACTTCAAGGTGACGGCCCAATAGGTTACTTAGCTGTAAACGGCAACAATCATCAAGAAATGCGTGGCATTGCCCGTATGGCGAGTGAAACCAATGCTACAGCCCTTAAAGATCTCATTGGCAAGGGCAATATGGTGATTACCATACGTCCAACTAACGGCGAACCTTATCAAGGTGTTGTTGCCCTTGAACAAGATACTTTAGCTGAATGCTTAGAGCATTATTTTGAGGTATCAGAGCAAATACCTACCAAGATATGGCTATTTACCGATGAGCAAACGTCACAAATTGCAGGTACATTAATTCAATTACTGCCTGACAGTGGCGATAAAGAGCAGCAAGAAGCCGATTTCGAACATTTATGCCAATTAACCAATACCATTAAACCTGAAGAAATATTTTCATTAGCTAGTGAAGACTTGCTATACCGATTGTATCATCAAGAAGAAGTAAGATTATTTGAACCACAAGCTGTTAGTTATAAATGTAGCTGCTCTGAAGATAAGTGCTTAAGTACTATTTCTCAAATTGAACCTAGTGAGTTGGAAAGTATCATTGCTGAACAAGGCAGTGTGTCGATGACCTGTGATTATTGCATGACTACTTATCAATTTGAACGACCTCAATTAGCTCAATTTATTAATGGTACAACACATTAAATAAGCTTTAGTTTGTAATTAGCTCTTGATAGCCAAAAACCTTTGGCTATCAAATTTAAACCACTTAGTTTTATTGCGACACATCGAAAATAACTTCCTCTTACTAAACTCCCTCTCTAAAACTCACAACGTCAATATCAATAAAACGGCTTTATTTTATACTTTTGTAACTATTGTTTAATTAATCTCGTTTAAAACTTGGAAAATTATCTATTCATATACTTTAATTTTACTTAGTTCATTTAACTAAAGAGGTCATTCTGTAAACACAATTTTCCATTTTAAACGTTGAAATAAATTTTATCGCAAACCTTTGCTGACAATATATTTACATTATTTTTACATGTGGTATGTTTAATCGTCGCATTGATGCGAGCTTTTGAATTGCTCTCAAATTCTAAACATTTAAGAATTAATAAATACTAGCTGATAACATAATATTTAAAGTTATAAATTAGCAAAAAATAATAAAGTGCGCCCCCATAGCGCAAAGGAGATTACTCGTGAGAAATAAAGTCGCATTGGCTGTATCAACAGCCCTAATGTCAATATCGATGAGTTCAGTCGCTGAACTCAATGTAACAGTTGCCAAACCGGCAGTTACACCAGAACAAATTCAAAATATCGACTCAAAATCAGCTGTCAAAACACACGCAGTAAAACGCAACTCTGTTTTTACACCTGAAGCTGATCTGGATAATAATACTTACCGTTATATGGTTCGTTTAGCAGAAAGTCCTGTTGCATTATATCAAGGTAGCATTGCTGGTCTTAAAGCTACTAGTCCTGAGCAAACCGCTGGTAAAAGTCGTAAACTAGATGTTAAAGCAAATCATGTAAAAGCTTACCGTTCTTTTTTAACAAAACGCCAAGACTCTGTCATTGCCCAAGCCAATAAAGTTATTAGTAACTTAAATGTTAAGCAACGTACAACATTAGCTTATAACGGTTTGGTCATTGAAATGACTCAGGCACAAGCAATGACACTTGCGAAAGTACCTGGCGTTGCTCATATTAAGCGTGAAAAATTACGCTACGTACAAACCGATACAGGACCTGGCTATATTAAAGCCAACACAATATGGGACGGCAGTGCAAATGGCACTAGTGCCATGGGTGAAGGCATGATAGTGGGTATTATTGATACTGGTATTAATACTGACCACCCTTCGTTTGCTGATATTGGTGGTGATGACTATGATCATACCAACCCAGATGGAGCAGGTGTTTATAGTGGTGATTGTGCAACTGCAGAATTCGCTTCTCTTTGTAACGACAAACTTATTGGTGTTCATAGCTATCCCGTAATAACAGATCGTTATGCTGAATTTAATGAAGAAGTTCCTAGCAACGGGGAAGATCATGACGGACATGGTTCACATACGGCTAGTACTACTGCAGGTAATATTTTACTAAACCAAGACGTTACTAACGTTGAAGGAGAAGCAACAGGTGTAGTATTTGAAAAAATGTCTGGTGTCGCTCCACACGCTAATATTATTTCTTATCAAGTTTGTTTACCTGGCGACTCCGGAACAAATTTTAGTGGCTGTTTCCCTTCTCTTACCGTATTAGCAGTTGAACACGCGATTGAAGCAGGTGTTGATGCTATCAACTATTCTATAGGTGGAGGCACAAGTGATCCGTGGAATGACGCTGATTCGTTATCATATTTGGCAGCTCGAAAAGCCGGTATTCATGTCGCCACATCAGCAGGTAACGATGGTCCAGGTCCTGGTACTGTTGGTTCACCAGGCGATGCGCCATGGATTACTACTGTGGCAGCGTATACACACAATCGTAGTTTAGGTATAAAATCTGTTGATTTTACTGGTGGTGATAGTGAATTGGCATCATTTGACGGTCAAGCTATAACTGGTGGCTTGGAAGGTAACGTTGTCTTCGCTGGCGACTTTACTAACAGCAATGATCCAGATGGCGATCCTGCACAATGTTTACAACCTTTCCCTGCTGAGACATTCGCCGCAGATACGATAGTGGTATGTGACCGTGGTGCGATTGCTCGTGTTGATAAAGGTCGTCATGTTCGTGACGGTGGTGCGGCTGGCTTAATTTTAGCAAACCTTCAAGGTGGTGCTAGTTCTGTTGTTGCTGACGCTCATGTTATCCCATCAATTCATGTAAATGCTGATGATGGCGATATGATTCGCTCATGGTTAGAAACTGGCACTGGTCATATGGCGACCATCGGCACAAGTACATTATCATATGCTTCAGAAGCTGAAGATACAGGCGAAACACAAGTTGGCCGTATTGCTGCTGACTTTACTTCTCGTGGTCCTAACGTATCTGTTCCAGATGTTATAGTACCGTCTATTGCAGCTCCTGGCGTTAGTATTTATGCCGCTTTTTCAGACGATCAACCAGTTGGATTTAAGGCTGCACCTGCGCCAAATGACTTTGGTTTCTTATCTGGCACATCAATGGCAAGTCCTCACATGGCAGGGGCATTAACGTTATTAGCAAGTATTCACCCAGATTGGTCACCCGCTGAAGCTCAATCGGCATTAATGATGACCGCAAACCAAGATACTAAAAAAGACGATGCTGTAACTGCCTCTGACTTTTTTGATATGGGTGCCGGCTTTGCCGACCTAGAAGCTGCCGCAGCGGCAGGTCTTGTCATGGATGAAAGCTTTGCTAACTACATGAAAGCCAATCCAGGTGTAGGTGGTGTTCCTTCACAAATGAACTTAGCTAGCATGGCTAATTCAAAATGTGTTGATACTTGTTCTTGGACTCGTACGGTTACAGCAACTAAAGATGGTAGCTGGACTGCTAGCTCAGCAAGTATTACTGAACAATTAGCGATTACTGTAACACCAGCAACCTTTGAATTAGCTGCAGGGGAAACTCAAGAGCTAACAATTACCGCAGATGCAACAGCTGCTGAACTAGCATCTGGTTGGAGTTTTGCAAACGTTGTATTGACCGCAGAAGGCATGCCTACTGCGAAATTACCTGTTGCAGTTAAAGTCAGTGGTAATAACTTACCTGACACATTAACAGTGACAGCTCATCGTTCAACAGGTTCTATGACTTACACTGGTTATAAAGCAAACGCTCTAACGGATATTGAAGTAGGCGTTTTCGATCAACGCTCTCTACTACTTCCGGCGATAGATCTTGCTGTTCCTGATCAAGCACTTGATTTTGCTTTCTTAACATTTGATGAAACAGTGCCAAATGTTGTCTTTAGTATATCTTCATCAACTGCTCCAGACGTTGATTTACGTATATTGGATAGTTCGTTTGCCAATATAGGTAGCAGTGCCGGTGCGGATTCTAATGAGTCAGTGGCATTTGTAAATCTACCAGCAGGCTCATACTACATTGTAGTTGACGGTTACACGGCTTCTGCACCTGGTGCGACCGATGCTGTAAGTTTAGAAGTATCGTCAATTTTAACTGATGCTGCTTCTGCAAGTGAGTATTTATCAGCAGCAGTAATTGAAGGCGAAGATGACTTTAGCGTTACCGTTTCATGGTCTGACGATGTTTCTACCAGTGCAATCCTTGAATTAAGATCAGGTGATGGTTCAGCTTCTCAACAAATACCACTTAACTTTACCCGTGGTGAAGATGATGTAGTAGAGATGGTTTCTTCAGACTTAGTTGATGGCAACCAAGCAATGACACCTGGTATTGCTCAAGCAGTAAGTTTTGACATTGCCCCTAACTTCACCAACGAAGATAAAGTATATACTTTAACGGCTGAAGTTACTGAAGGACAAGAAATAGCAAATGTTAACAACAATGGTGAAGTATCAGGTAACTTGGTTACTTGGACTATCACACGTGAAGTTGGTGCATCAGCTGAAGTACTTCCTGTTGGCTTTGACTTAATTCCTCGCCAAGCAAGCACTGGTAATGAACTAACACTGACTAATACGTTAGGTGACAGCACAGTTACTTCAACATATAGCTTTGGTGTTGTTGAAGTAGCACCGGTAGCTGTAATCTCAGGTCTTAATACTACAACTGAAGGAAGTTCATTAACTGTTAATGCTACTAACTCTACTGATGCAAATGCTGATGCCCTAACTTATGCATGGGTACAACTTTCTGGTACGCCAGTTAGTTACAATCCTAGCGCTTCATCGTTTAGTTTTAATGCACCTAAAGTTGATAAAGACGAAACAATATCTTTCCAACTAACTGTTGATGATGGTAACGGTAATACAAACACTACTGTAGCTTCAGCTTCAATTGTTAATAAGAAAGAAAGTGGTTCATTTGGTTGGTTAATGTTGTTACTAACACCAATGTTATTTACACGTCGTAAAAAAGTGTAATTTAATAACCTAAGCTTTCTTTTAGAAAGCTGATAAAATCAAAAGCCATCAACATAATGTTGATGGCTTTTTTAATGTCTTGTTGAATTTCCATATTAAACCTCCCTGCTATCTCCGCTCATAATAATCTGCTAGAAAATTTATCTGTATTAATTTTTCGACATAACTTAATTTATGCTTCACAGGAAATTAAAGTTTAAATTGCATAACCAATGGTAATAGCTTTTGCGAATAGTCTTAATTGTGGTTCATAAACAAAGCTCTACGTTTTTTAATACTAAGCTATCTGTATTTGAATAGATCACAACATTTAAACCGAAAGCGACTAAGCACATTAATAATAATTCTTAACAGTAGATTAAATGCACCATTCACATAACAAAAATTATAGAATTATAGAATTATAGAATTATAGAATTATAGAATCATAAGTAAGGTAATCATTGAAGGTCATAAGCCACTGATTTTAAGCTTATCTGGTTAAATCGATACATTTCTGTAGCTCAACCTAAAGTAAGCTATTTATTGCTTAACCTGCTCCTTTGAGCGACAAAATACTGGCTCAAATGAATAGTATTTAATGTTAAACAACAAATTTTAGACAAAAAAAAGCAGAACTGATTATTCAGCTCTGCTTTAGGTTGTATTACATTAACGCTTTAAAAGTGAATAGTAGTACCGAGAAATACCCCATCAAATTCAATGTTAGTGTATAGATCGTTTAAGTCTTCTAGCTCTAACTTAACTGCACGGTAGCCAGCATTAATATTTACACCTACGGCAAGGTTGTCAATAAGCTCATAGCTTACGCCAACTTCATAGTCGTAAAGTGTATGGTCATCAATTGATAGAAAATTACCTTGTGCGTAAAGGTTTAAGCCTGTTAAAGGCAAGCCAACATTAGTTCTAGCGTACAACATTGGTACAATTTCAGTGACTGATACACGACCTGACGTAGAGCCTTGACTTGCTTGTGCTGATACCGTTACATCGCCGTCAAAATCACGCCCGGTTAAACCAAAATCAAATGAAATTAGATCATTGTCAAATAACTCATAATAGAGTGTGTAATCGACATAACTAATATTGAAGTCAGCATTAACATTAGTATTTTCACTAAACTTTTGACCGTCAAATTCGAATTCAGTGTTTAGTGTTGTACTGCCTTCAGTTTCTAAAGTGGTAGAAGCTATACGTATATTTGGAATTAATGGTACAGGGTGCTCAAACGCGATAAAAAAACTGTTTTGTGTTTGATCAGCTAAATTAAAATCAACTTGAGAGCTACCATCGCCAAAGGTTCCTGAAGCTTGGTTATCCCAAATTTGTCCACCCAAGTAAATACCTAAAGCATCCGCTTGAACATTAGTTGATAAAATCGATGCGAGAGTTACTGCTAGCGCTATTTTTTTCATGTTTTATTACCCTTGACTCAATAAGTCATTTAAATCAATCAGTGCCGCATTCGCACGTGATATATAATTAGCCATTACCAAAGAATGATTTGCAAGTATGCCAAAACCATCGCCATTTAAAACCATTGGACTCCACATTGACTCTTGGCTTGCTTCAAGCTCGCGAATAATTTGTTGAACACTAACTTTGGCATTTTTCTGCTCGAGTACATCTTTAAAGTCAATTTCTATGGCTTTTAAAAAATGTAACAAGGCCCAACAAGCGCCTCGTGCTTCGTAAAACTCATTATCAATATCCCACCAACTTGTTTTCAACTGCATACTGGCTGAGCCTAATGTTGATTGTTTCGCGACTCTATCGCCAGCGAGGTCAACATTAATTTGTTCTCGACCAACACTTGCACTTAAACGTTGAGAATAACTTCCTAAACGCTTTGTTGCTTCTTGTATCCAGCCGCGCAAGTTATCAGAACGCGCGTAAAACTGAGCCGATTGATTGTTAACTTGAGATAAGGCTTTTCTGTATGCGTATAGCTCATTAATTGCTTTTTGGTATTCACCTTCAGCACTTGGAATAGCCCAACTTGTATGATCAATATTGAATTGTGGTTGTGCTACTTTTAAATTTTTATTTTCTGCTGATTGAGACTGTGAACGGCTAAACTCTTGACGCATTACAAGCGCCATATCTCTTATCATTTCCAGTGCACCAAACTCCCACGCTGGAATATTATCTAAAAATACTGAAGGGGGAAGTGCGTCATTAGCCAAGTAACCACCAGGCTTATTTAACAAGGTTTCAGTGACGCGAATAAGTGTTGTAGTTGTAGTATAGCCTACAACAGGGGTAACACCGTCGGCAGTCGCTGCTTTAGTAACCTCCGCACGAATATCGAATTGTTCAGGCTCAAAGCTCCAATAAACGCCAAGTAGATACAGCAAAAAAAATAATGCTAAAAATCCTGAAATGACAGCTTTTGTCGAGATATTAACTTTCATAACTACTCCTTACTAATGGTGATGGTGTTTTTTCTGCTTAAGACCTTGAACAGTATAATTTACTTCGAGGCTAGATTGATTGTCAAAATGCAGGGTAATAATAACTTTTTCTTTTGCTTTTAGAGGCTCTTTTAAATTAAAAATCATTAAATGAAAACCTGAAGGCTGAAAAACAGTACTATTGTTAGCTAAAATGTCTACATAATCACGTTGGCGCATACGCATTAAGCCATCAACCATAGTATGCTGATGAATTTCAATACGCTCGCTCACTTCGCTTGATGCAGAAACAAGACGAGTATCTGTTGATGATAAGTTTTTTATTGTCATATAAGCTGAAGAAATAGACGTGCCGGAAATACTCTCCCTCACATACCCATCTTCAACTGATATCTCATTAACCTCATTAGCGAACACTTCGTTGGATAACGAAATATTCAATAAAATTAACCATGATATTACTGGTAAAAATATATTCCTCATAAGCTGCTATACATCCTTTTTATCCATATTATGATTCTTAATCACTATTGTAACTAAGCTTGAGCTAAATGGATAACTTAATTATAAGTTCAAATATGAAGAGGGTTCACACGCAAGCATTGATAGAAGAAATCATGACAATTAAAGCTGAACTATTTAAACGCTTAGTCAGTACCAAAAACAGTAAATCGATACTCTCTAACTTTTTAAAATCCGTCGTTAATAAGTGCTCTTTATAAACTTAGGTTGTGTTAGCGAGTATTTCGATTTTGTTTTGTGTTTTACTTGGTCGTGGTACTAAAACTAACAATGTACCGGGCGTTTATCTCGTGCAAGTAACCAAATAACGCCGGCAATTAAAAATACAGGCCAAAAGACCCCAACCAATAACATGGCACCGCCGCCTAGCACTAACATAGCAACAAATATTATTGAGCCGAATACACTCATCGCGATAGCAAAAGCCACCAAAACAAGTAATACAACCACCAAGGCAGAAACACTAATCGCCTTTAAAGGTTCAATGACTTGCTCCCCCATATAAATATCAACATCAAGTAGCTCTATAAAACTGACGCCTAAAACGTACGTTAAAAATATTGTGGCGAAAATGGCTAAACATAATGATTTAAAAAACGACATACCTTACTCCCCTGCATGTTAAAAAATTTTAAACCTTGTTAGGTATTAATAATGTTGCCACTATATATGCTACGCCTGTGGCAGCTGGAAACATTAATAACGCAACGATAGCACCTACCCTTACCGCTAAACGAGGTAGGTTATAATGCCTCGCTAACCCACCGCAAACACCTGATAACTTTTTATGCGTTAGATCTTTTGTTAAGGTTTTGTGAACTGAATATTCTCGGTCGTAACTCATGATTTACTCCTTTTAAATTTGTGAAATTTATACAGCACATAAACATCAGTAGTGCTCAGTATAAAATTAAGCGAGGGTGTTATACCTATAACACCCTAAGCAAACTTAACCGTTAGCAACTTTCTGCTTTAATTGTTCAAGCTCTTGCTCTATGTTTTCATCATTTTCTAGCTCACGAAATTGACTATTTAAATCATTTGACGAAGTCATATCGTAAGCTTCAACCTCGGCTTCAACACGGTCAATTTTTTGCTGGTAACGTTCAAATTTATTAATCGCTTCATCAATATTATGAATAACCGCTTTTTCACGCACTTTTAAGCGTACTTCTGCAGATTGCTGGCGAATAGCAAATGCTTCTTGCTTGCGCTTTGCCTCCGTCAACTTATCTTGCAAACGTTGGCTATCTTGTTGCACTGCAGATAAGTACTCATCAATTTGCACTAACTCTTCATTAAATTCGGCTAGTTTTTGTGTACAACTTTGCTTTTCAATCAACGCTGACTTAGCTAAGTCTTCACGCCCCTTACTTAACGCCAATTCTGCTTTTGTTTTCCAGCTATTAGCACGACACTCCATTTCGTGAATACTGCGCATGACCGTTTTCTTTTCTGCAATATACTTGGCCGCTGCTGAGCGCACCTCAACCAAAGTTTCTTCCATTTCATTAATGATCAACTTGATCATTTTTTCTGGCTCTTCTGCTTTATCTAACATTGCATTAATGTTGGCGTTAATAATGTCTGTAAACCTTGAAAACATACCCATAATTTTTTCTCCTATTAATACTTTGAAGTTTTTTGTTTTAGTAAATTAGATTCTTTTTGCTTTATAACCGCTGCTAACTCCTGAGTTTCCATCATGCTATATCGCATTGAAAAACGGTTTAGTTCAGCTTTGATTGAATGTGCTAGCCCTGCAGATAAATCATTCAGCACCTTTTGTCCTTGTGCCTGTACTGTTGCTGCCAAACTTTGCTCTAAAGAAGCCTCTTGTGCTGAAGCCGTGGTAGTAAGTAGCAACGTACAAGATAATAAAACGGTGCTTAATACTTGTTTAGTTTGTAATAGTTTCATTATTAATATCCTTATGTGAGTAACATGAAGTGTTATTAATTAACGCATCATGTTGGTAACTGATATTACTATTACAAGTGCTGTGCCAAGTAGATGAAAAACAGTAAGACGCTGTTATTTATGATTTTATTTTGATCCTACATTTACCAATCAAAATAAGACATATTATGTCGAACTAATATTTAGTCAATATAGCCACTAAGGTTAGTAAAATTGACCATTGAATTAACTAAAATATTTAAGAGGAGAAAGAAGTGTTTTTTGCTATGGCAAGAGCTAAGTAGATTATTGATTATTTGATGACAAGTTCATCAAACCTTATATTTCATTTATTTATTAATAAGTGAATAAAAGTTAAGCACTGTAAGTACATTATTACAGTGCTTATTAGTCAGAGTTTTTCGAAAAGCGTTTATATGTAGATTGGTTAGTAAAAGTTATGTCTTATTTTTTATCAAGTAGAGGTTACAACTTCGGTATGAGTTAATGATCCCCATTCACTCCATGAACCGTCGTAAACCCTAACGTCTTTAATGTTGACAATATCTGCCGCCAAAGCCAACACACAAGCCGTAACGCCAGAACCACAAGTCATTATCATGGCTTTTTTATCAGTATTAATATCAGTAAATATTTCTGCTAATTCATCAGGTGATTTTAACCGGCCATGCGTTAATAAGTCATTGTAAGGTAAGTTTTTTGCGTTCGGCATATGGCCACTTCGAACTCCTGATCGAGGCTCTGCATCTGCTCCTGTAAATCTACGGTTTGCACGTGCGTCGAGTATCAGGTTAACTTGAGAGCGAGTTTGCGCTTCAACGTCTTGCCAGTTACAAAAAAAATCAACCTGCGCTTTAGCCACAAAGTTTCCAGCCACTACCTTGGGAGTATCATCAATAAAATTGGAACGTTCATCAATGGGCTTTTTAAGTTTAAGCCAATATGGCAAACCACCATCCAAAACAGCGATATTTTTATGTCCCATTGCCCTAAACATATACCAAGCGCGCGCGGCTGAAAATAAGCCCAAATCATCGTAAACCACAATTTGGCTTTGCTGATTAATACCTAATGCTTTCGCAGCTTGTTCAAAATGTTCTGAGGTTGGCATGGTATGTGGAAGTGTACTAATAGGATCAGAGAAGTCTTTATTTAAGTCGAAGCGACGAGCACTTGGAATACGGTATTCTGGCCAACTATTTTCTGGTGCTTCCATGTTACCCACTGGAGGAATACTAGCATCGAGGATCACTAGGTTTTCACTACCAAGTATAGCGTGTAAATCTACGCAGGAAATCAATTGCTGAAAATACGTCATAAGCTAGACCTAATAATTTTACCTTGAAACGATAAAGCAAAATTAGCTGAGATCTCACACAAAGTACAGTATTTATGGTGAAGGAGTTTGAGCGGTAGTAAATATATAAAGTGTAAATAGCAAAAATACTTAAAAAAAGCTTATCGACTTGCCATTATTATAAAAATAGCGATAAAAAATAGCGATAAAAACGATATTTTAAAATTAAGGCTATGCCTTAAACAGTGAAGCTTATTTACCTTGCTCTAATCTAGCAACAATAAATGAGGTCGCCAGCAAACAAACACCGGGTAACATAAACAATGTAAATAACATGGTTAAACTTGGCATTGTATCAATCCTTTTAGGCTGTATTTAACACTCTATTTTTAAAGTGCTACTTATATAAGTTGCTTAAACACTTACAAAGGTTGTGCCAAGGATCGAAAAAAACACTAAACCACTGTTTTAATGGTAAATTTATTTTTATGAAGATAATAAAATGCAGTGTTACTTTATTGATAAAACTGCGATGTGGTTAAATTTACTAATTTATAGCGAAATTTATGAAAAAGAATTAAGCCATAATAAAAAGCAATTACATGGAGTATTTAAGTCCCAATATCGAGAAACTGTTTTCAATATTAGGACTTTAATAAATTTGAAAGTGCTGAATTTACTCAGCGAAGTAATTTAAAACAATAAGATAAAAATCAGATCACGTCTAAATCAGGGTTAAGTTGTAACACTTTAGCAAAAGCTTGTTGTAGTACTTCACCACCTACATTTTCACCATTAGCATTTTCACTTAAATAACGGCGAAATTGCTTCGCACCTGCTAAACCATTACATAACCCAAGCATATGCCTAGCTACATGCCAAGCTCGGCCACCATTGGCTACGTGATGGTCAACATATTCAATCATTTCATTAAGCACAACTTGTCGTGACTTAACTTCAGAATTTGCCTGCCAAATTTCATTGTCAGCTTCAGTTAACATATAAGGGTTTTGATAAACTTCTCTACCAATCATCACACCATCAATGTGTTGCATATGCTCATTAGCTTGTGCAAAAGTTGTTATACCGCCATTGATTGAAATATCAATATTGGGAAAGTCTTGTTTAATTTGATATACGCGCTGATAGTCTAACGGTGGAATATCTCGGTTTTGTTTGGGACTTAAACCACTTAACCAGGCTTTACGCGCGTGAATAATAAAATGCTGACAACCCGCGGCACTCACCGTCGTTAAAAACTGATGTAAAAATTCATAACTGTCGAGATCGTCAATACCAATACGTGATTTTACTGTTGTTGGAATTTTGGTGACGTTTTGCATACTCGCGACACAGTCTGCCACCAGTTGAGGCTCTGCCATTAAACAGGCACCAAACTTACCATTTTGTACACGGTCTGATGGACAACCAACATTAATATTGATTTCATCATATCCTTGCTGTTCAGCAATTTTTGCACACTCCGTCATAGCGTTTACATCACTACCACCAAGCTGTAATACCAAAGGATGCTCTTCGTCGTTATATGCTAAGTAATTGCCTTTACCATGCAGTATTGCGCCCGTAGTTACCATTTCGGTATACAACACCGCTTGTTTCGACATTACGCGATAAAAATAGCGACAGTGACGATCGGTCCAATCGAGCATGGGTGCGATGGAGAATTTGTGAGAAATCATATATTTAAAAATAAAGCCTATAAATTAGAAGCAAGTTCAAACTTAACATGTGTAGTTTGAAATATTGGTGAATTATACTGACTACAGGTGTTTTAAACAAAAGAAAAAATGATGATTAGATTGAAAGTTCTAAAAAGCAATCAACTAAATTACTTCTTTAACCAATGACAATGCTCTTGCAATAAAGCAAGAGCACTAAATTAAAAAGATACTCTTTTTAAAAGTTGACTTGAACAGGAGTATTATCTGCAATTACAGTAACATTTTGTGAAGTGATGAAGTTTACTTCTTCGTTAACCTCTGGATCATCCTCAGTATCACAACTAACAGCAACGGTGTAATCACCTATAGTAATAAAACCTATTTCAAAGTTATAGCTTGTTTGTTCGCTATTGAAAGTCACTGCTGTACTTGCATAAGGTAAATTTCCAGTTTCATCTCCACCGTTATCTTCTAAGGTATCAATAGCCAAATCCGCACCTTCATATATATAGACACTTGCGACATTTGCAGTTGAATCAGAAAGTGGCGTACATTGATTCTCAATTAATAACGTTTCCGAGACAGTTCCATTAATATGACCCGCTTCATTGTTATTAACTAATCTAACACCGCGTGGCTTAAGAAAATAACCCGCTTGACCAACAGGATTCGTCATTCCTTTATTTAAGTCAAATTCTAACGTTAAGTCTACCGTTCCACCTAACGTTGCTGTGAAACCATCTAATTTGAGTTCATTTGAAGGTACACTTACACTGATTTTATCACTCGTTTGTGCATCAATGCCGTAAGAACCATCACTCATGATTAAACGTAACTGTGTATAATCACCTGCTTCAATGCTGATACCATCGACTAAAGCAATTGAATCACTACCTTTATATTGTAATAAATCAAGACCTACCGTATTAGGAATAACATCACCGCTATTATCTAAACATAGATCATTGACTGCAATCATTCCTTCTTCATTACCTACAATGAAAACGGTATCTGCACCATTACCTTTAAGTTCTATTTGGTTGAAACATACAACGACTTCAGAAAGATCATCTACTGGCGCGTCACTTACCGATAAAGAAAAGCTAGGTAATGGTGTGATATTTTCTACTGGAGCTTTATCGCTTGAGCCGCCACAGGCAGTAATTAATAGAGCAGAGAAAGTGAAGGTGGCAAGGTGTATTTTATTTAACATAATTTTTCCTAATGAATTAAGGTTATAGCAACTGAATCTTTCAGCTTCTTATTCTTTAGTGAAATCAAACAAATATGAATATTACGTTTCATTATTGATAGACTTTTCTAAGAAAAATGACACAGTTATTGCTGCGTCACGATTGCTATTAAGCAATTTATCAATTGAACTTAAGGTTTCTATAGTAAGAGAGCTTAAGCCAACAAGGTTAAGCATAACATTTAATTGAGTACAATATATTGAAGGGTGATGCTCATCTGTCACTCCATAGTCAAGGAGATATATACTTTAAAGGTATAAAGTAATAAAAAACCTTTAAGTGTAAAGCAAATGCAGCTGTAGATTAGTACAACAGGAGTATTCACTAATTATAAAGGCTTTAGGGGCGCTAAATAAAAGAAATAATAGCAAGTTATTCGGCTGTTTAGACTACTGGCTAAGTTACCTTACATTCTGATAGCTTAGACCTTAGCTCCTCATTAGATTTACTTAAAATGGTTATATCAGCCAGCGCAATATCTAACTCAGCTTGAGCAGCCAACATTTTACTTATTGTCGCAGTTTTATCTTTTTGAGCCGTAACTTCTCTAACTTTTACTTTGGCCAATTCAGCTTTAGTTTCATCTAGCAATGCTAATAAACGCACTACATCTTTATTCTCAGTAAAGACTTGATCACTACCTATTTTGGTTTCAATAGGTTCATCAGCTTCAATAAATTCATCAGTTTTGTTAACGAAATACAAAAACGATAATCTTAAAATATAAAACAATAACGTTAAGCATAAAACCACACCATATTGAAATGAGTGTTCCGTTAATGCGCTAGTGAATTTATCACTTAAACTACCATCGGCGACAACTAAGCTCATAAAAAAGTTATTGTGCCAAATAAGGGCGATTAAAAAGTAAACTAGAAAAAAGTTAGGCGCTTGATTTTGAGCTCGATTAAAAACTAGGGTTGATTTAAAAAATTTTGAAAGCATAAAAGTCCTTTTTTATAACTAAATAATCAATTTAGTATAAATATATTGATTGGATACTGAGGGTTTCGACTATTTTAATGCTGTAAAAACAATCAGTAAACCATCTTCGTTAGTTACTTCATTATAAGGTGTAGTTATTGATATTTATATTATTATTTGTCATCGATATTGAGAAAATTAAAGCATTAGATCAAAAGAAGTGGTTTATTTTGGCCCTTACGACGAAGGAATAGCTTGTTCACAAATCTCAGGGGTTGCGAAAAAAAATACTAAACAACTTTATCAAAAGCTATGCTGCAAATTTTATTATTAAAGAAGCCAAAGGTTGTTAATGCAAGGCTTAATAAGTTAATTTTAGATTCACTTATAAATGCTCGTTTACCATAATTTAGTTATCTGTTAATACTCGTCAAAGTACCTTAAAGCTAAACAAGGATTTACTTCTAAAACAGATTTATTCTACGGCGTATTTTAACGCTACAACAACTCAACGTGTTTATTCTACAATTGAACGCATATTACATTTCAGTAACCTGACCTATTCGTTAAAAAAATGTTATAAAGTACCGATAATATTAAAAATTCACTTAGTTTAACTCCTTCAGGAAGCACATGAAATATTCAATCAACACAGCCTTACTTTGTTTATGCATTGCTGTTAGTGGTATTGCGGTAGCAAAAAGCAGCATTAATGACGATAAATTTCGTCAGCTAGAAGAAAACTTACCAACGCCAAATACTTATCGCACAGCGTCTGGTGCACCTGGCCATCAATATTGGCAACAAGAGGTGGATTATAAAATTGATATTACCCTAGATGACGAGAAACAAACGTTATCAGGCAGTGAAACAATTGATTATACAAACAACTCCCCTGATACTTTACGTTATTTGTGGTTACAGTTAGACCAAAATAAATTAGCTGATAATGCAGGTGCAAAAACAACACGCACAGCACCAGAGAAAAAAATCACTTATACCGGTTTACGCAATGTTATTGAAACAGACGAATTCCAGGGCGGTTATGACATTACTAAAGTAGCTGGTTCAAACGGCAAAGCGTTAAGTTATGTTATCAATGGCACTATGATGCGCATTGATTTACCAAAAGCGCTCAAATCAGGTGATAGCGTAGAGCTAAATATTAATTGGAACTACCAATTACATGAACAAAAAGTCTTAGGTGGCCGTTCAGGTTACGAGTATTTCAAAGAAGACGATAATTACCTTTACGAAATAGCGAGTTGGTTTCCTCGTGCTGCAGCTTACTACGATGTAATGGGTTGGCAGAACAAGCAGTTTATTGGTAGCGGCGAATTCACCTTAGAGTTTGGTGACTATGACGTTAGCATTACGGTTCCCGCTGATCACGTTGTAGCTGCAACAGGTGTGTTACAAAACCCAAAAGATGTTTTAACAAAAACTCAACGTAATCGTTTAGCAAAAGCTAAAGATGCCGATAAGCCAGTACTCGTTATTACACCTGAAGAAGCTTTAGAAAACGAAAAATCGCGTTCTACTAAAACTAAGACTTGGGAATTTGAAGCGAAAAACGTACGAGATTTTGCTTTTGCCTCAAGCCGTAAATTTATTTGGGATGCACAAGGTTACAAAGGTGGAAAAACCGACACAATGGCGATGTCTTTCTACCCGAATGAAGGTAACCCGTTATGGGAAAAATACTCTACTGAGTCAATTATCCACACCATGGAGCAATATAATAAATATACCTTTGCTTATCCTTACCCTGTTTCTATCTCGGTAAATGGCCCTGTTGGTGGCATGGAATATCCGATGATCACTTTCAACGGCCCGCGCCCGACATTAGATAAAGAAACGGGTGAAAAAACCTATTCTCGCAGAACTAAATACGGGCTTATTGGCGTAATTATTCATGAAGTGGGACACAACTATTTCCCAATGATTGTGAACTCGGACGAACGTCAGTGGACTTGGATGGATGAAGGTTTAAATACTTTTCTACAATTTGTTGCTGAACAAGCATGGGAAGAAGGTTACCCATCTCGCCGCGGTGATGCTGCAAATATTACCAGCTACATGAAAAGTGATAACCAAGTTCCTATCATGACGAATTCTGAATCAATTTTGCAATTTGGTAACAATGCATACGGTAAGCCAGCAACAGCATTAAACATTTTACGTGAAACTGTTATGGGCAGAGAGTTGTTTGATTTTGCCTTTAAAGAATACGCGCAACGCTGGAAGTTTAAACGCCCTACTCCTGCAGATTTTTTCCGTACGATGGAAGATGCCTCGGGTGTTGATTTAGATTGGTTCTGGCGTGGTTGGTTCTACACTACAGATCATGTTGATATTGCCTTAGGTAATATTCACTTATATCGTCCAAATAGCCAAAACCCTGATACGGAAGAAGCTTGGGAACGTGCATTAGATAACGAAAAGCCTGACTTTATTAGTAAAGTTCAAAATAAAGGCAAGTGGGTTAGAACTGACGATAAACCTGAGTTGTTAGACTTTTACAATGAGCATGATAAGTTTACAGCTACAAACGCAGCGCGTAATAAATATAACAAAAGCCATGCAAAATTAGAGCAATGGCAAAAAGACCTACTTATTGACGAAAGAAACTTCTACATTGTTGATTTTGAAAATAAAGGCGGACTTGTGATGCCCGTTATTCTAGAGCTCACTTATGCTGACAATACCACTGAGCGAGTAACTTTACCTGCTGAAATTTGGCGTCGTAATAGTAAGTTAGTCTCTAAATTATTTGTGCGTGAAAAAGAATTAACTGGTATCGCTATTGATCCTAACTGGGAAACCGCTGATGTAGATGTTAGTAATAATTACTGGCCTGCACGCCCAATTAAATCTCGCTTTGATTTATACAAACGCAAGAAAGATGACATGATGCGCGATTACAATGTTGAATTGAAAAGTGCAGATGATAAAGAAAGCAAAAGTACAGAAGAAGATAATGAGGCTGAACAGTAAACATGTTGTTAAGTCTAGCTAAACGCTTTTTGGTTTTGCTATTGTGTGGGTTAGCCGCTAATGCGGTTGCCCACCGTTACTTTTTTAGTATTTCCGATTTATCGTTAAATGAACGTACTCAATCAATTGAAGTTATTCACCAAATAACGGCTCATGATATCGACAACGCTATAGCTGAAACGAATCAAATACACTTCTCAGTTGCTCATCCTGATTATGAGAAGTTTATTCGCCAATACGTAGAAGCGCATTTTCAATTGCATTATCAAGACCAAGCCATAACATTAAATTGGATTGGCCTTGAGGTGAGTAAAGGTAATATATTTATTTATCAAGAAGCTGAGTTTTCTCATGCTTTAACAGGCCTTAAAATAACTAATCGTTTATTGACTGAGCATTACCCAAAACAGGTGAATACAGTTAATTTCAAGGATAAGCAGATAAAAGGTAGCCTAACTTTCAAAAGATCAGTTATTATTAATGAAATAAAACCTTAAAATTAATACAACCAGATTTTTATTTTGCTCTAGAATGCGCAAAATAACCTTACCCTTTTAAATTGAGTCTTTGGAAAAAAATTCATGAATGCAGAGTTTATTAACCCCTTCCTTTCTTCGATGCTGAACGTGATGACAACCATGGCACAAATGGAACTCATTCCTGAGAAACCTCGCTTGAAAAAAAATGAAATAGCTAAAGGCGATGTTTCAGGATTAATTGGTATGGTAAGTCAACAAACAAAAGGTTCTTTATCTATTACCTTTGAAGGTAAGTTAGCACTTGCTACCATGAAAAAAATGGTCGGTGAAGGGCCAGATGAAATAAATGAAGAAATTACTGATCTCGTTGGTGAAATCACCAATATGGTTACCGGTGGTGCCAAGCGTATGCTGAGTGAAAAAGGTATAGAATTTGATATGGCAACGCCTATGGTAGTTTCAGGGCCTGGTCACTCTATTCATCACATGGCTGACGGTCCAATCGTTATCATTCCGCTCACTTCAGAATTTGGTAATGCCTATATCGAATTTAGTTTTGATAAATAGTTATATTTAATCCCGAAAACCAGCCTCGTTAATACGGGGCTTTTTTATGTTCAGGATGAACGGTATGTCATGATCACATGGATGTGAAAGAATGACGATGTTCAGGATGAACGGTATGTCATGATCACATGGATGTGAAAGAATGACGATGTTCAGGATGAACGGTATGTCATGGTCACATGGATGTAAAAGAATGACGATGTTCAGGATGAACGGTATGTCATGATCACATGGATGTGAAAGAATGACGATGTTCAGGATGAACGGTATGTCATGATCACATGGATGGAAAAGAATGACGATGTTCAGGATGAACGGTATGTCATGATCACATGGATGGAAAAGAATATTTGCGTCTACAACAAAAGAGTAAAATAACCTATGTGGCAACAAGTCGAGTTAACATTAAAACCTTTCCCTCGTGGTTTCCATTTGATCACTGAAGACGTTGAACTGGTACTAGCTAAATTTCCACCTGTTCATTTTGGCTTATTACACCTTTTCATTAAACACTCATCAGCATCGCTTACCATTAATGAGAATGCCGATCCGACTGTACGTGATGATATGGAGCGACACTTTAATCAATTTGTCCCTGAAAATGCTCCCTACTATCGTCATACCTATGAAGGTTCAGATGATATGCCAGCCCATATTAAGGCAAGTACGTTAGGTAGTAATATTACTATTCCCTTAAAAAACGGCAGAATGAACCTAGGTATTTGGCAGGGAATTTACCTTGGTGAGCATAGAGATTATGGTGGTTCGAGAACGTTAGTCATTACTGTAAATGGTGAATAAATGTTGTGATATAACGAATGCCTTTGTTTACATCACACATTTTTAAACTGCGGTCTATTTTCTCATTCACTAATATTTTTTGAACGATTGAACTTATCTATACCATTAGGTACAATATAAGTGATGAATATAATTAATGGTGATAATTGTGGTAAGTGGACGTAAACGAAAGTTTGATGAGCAAACAGCATTGCAAGCTGCAATGGAGGTTTTCTGGGCTAAAGGTTTTGTCGGTGCGTCTTTGGCCGATTTAACGAAAAGCATGAATATCAACAAACCTAGTATGTACAGCACGTTTGGCAATAAAGAAGCTTTATTTATAAAAGCGACTCAACATTATATTGATCATAATATGAAGGTACACCTAGATGCTTTGTTTACGCCCGACACGCCATTAAAAATCCGTTTAAAAAACTATATGATGTCGATAGTCGGTATGCAATGTAGTACTGAACAGCCTAAAGGTTGTTATCTTGTATTGTGCCAATCAGAAATTGCTGGTGGCGATATTCCCGATGAAGCCAAAAAGTTACTTATTGATATTGAAACTGCGCCAAACGCTTTATTTACCGATTTATTTACTACAGATAAAGAATCGATATCACTAGGCTTAAATGTAAATGCCGAAGGTAACGCATTAAGTTTATACACCGCATTAAAAGGCTGTGCTGCTATGGCTCGCTCTAAAGTAGCATCTACCGATCTTTCGTTCGTTATTGATACTATTTTAGCTGGTGTGTTTATTAGTAATACTGATATCGAAGCAACAGCAAATAAATTGCAATCCTGACTTATAAGCTTTTGTTAATAAAGTTATTTTTATCTTTCATTACCTTAAGCTTGGCTTTTTTTAACAATAATTATTTAGACTTAATAGATATCAACTCGTTTTATCCGCCCTTCGAAAAATCATATAGCGCTTCATAAAGACAGGCTAACTTTTAAGCCTGTCATTACACAACTAAAATAATCGTATCAGCGCATTGTAAAATATTTACACAAATATTTTTCAAAATAACTGTTGACTTAAATATACCGATCGGTACAATAACAATTAATTACCGACCGGTATGAAAAATAATGTACTGGTTATTTTCTTTAAACTATAGATATATTATCTTCAAAAATATCTCAATAGATACTTTTGAAAGACATATTATTAAGGTACTTTGACATGACTACATTAACTACACACACAATCGAATCAGCACCAGAAGCAAGTAAAGCACTTTTAGAAAAGTCTGTTGGCGCATATGGCATGTTACCGAACTTACATGGCGTATTAGCTAGCGCACCTAATACATTAGATGCATATCAAATATTGCATGAGCTTTTCCTTAACACTTCATTTGACGCAGAAGAGCTTACCGTAGTATGGCAAGGCATTAATGTTGAACATGGCTGTAACTACTGTGTTCCTGCTCATACAGCGATTGCACACTCAATGAGTGTAGATGCGGATTTGATTCAAGCATTACGTGATGAAAAACCTATGCCAACCGCAAAACTACAAGCTTTACTTGATACAACATTAATTATTGTCCGTAACCGTGGTCACATTTCTGCTGATGAATTAGCAAACTTTTACGCAGCAGGTTATGGCGAGCAACAAGTATTGGAAATTCTTTTAGGCTTATCTCAAAAAGTGATCAGCAACTACACAAACCACATTGCTAATACCGTTGTTGATAAACCATTTAGTAAATTTGCTTGGGAAAAAGTAGCTAAGTAATTTAAGCATAGTTTGAACGACCAAAGCTTGATTTCATGCTTTGGTCATTTTTATATCTCCATTTAAATGTTAAATACTTACGACATACATTCAAGTAATGCTATTAGAACAATGGTCGCTAGAAAAGCCATCATGATAACGTCAGGTTCTAATATCCGTTTTTAACATCAAACATAACTATTGAAGAGAAATACTATGAGCAATAAAATCAAAATAGATATCGTTTCAGATGTCGTATGTCCGTGGTGTGTTATCGGTTACGGCAATTTAACTAAAGCAATTTCAGAATTAGGGCTAGAAGGTAAGGTAGAAATTGAATGGCAACCCTTTGAGCTAAATCCCGATATGCCGTCAGAAGGCGAAGAATTAGGTGCACATTCTGCACGTAAATATGGCTCTACCCCAGAAAGTAGCGCTAAATTTAGAACCGAAATGACAGCGCATGGTAAAACCGTTGATTTTGATTTTCACTACTTCGAAGGTATGAAAATCATTAATACGCGCGATGCTCATATATTACTTGAATATGCAAAAAAGCAAGGTAAGCAAACCGAATTAAAAATGCGCTTATTTTCTGCTTTTTTTACTGAGAAAAAAGACATTTCAATACGAGATGTTCTAGCCAATGAAATAGCGACTGTAGGGCTAAATGTGGAAGAAGCAATGGCGCATTTACAAAGCAGTAAAGCAATAGAAGCTGTTATTGAGCAAGAGTCTTATTGGCAAAAACTCGGTGTTTCTTCAGTTCCAACCGTGGTTTTTAACCGAAAGAGTGCCCTTGCAGGTGCCCAACCAGTTGAAGCTTTTAAACAAATTTTAGCCGAACACTTAGAAAATTCATGATGATTCATTTATGTTATGAGCTGTAAAGAATACAAGTAAATAATATTGATAAAGCGTAAAGTGAAACATTGATAACGTTTTAATAACGATCAATGTTTCATTTTTTCTCTTTTGTTTATTTTGAACCTAGTGTTTAGAAATAACTTTAGTAAACTCCCTTTAATCTTATTAATAATGACTACTCAGCTAACTGAACAAGTACCCGACGAGTAATATTACATAAAAGTTCATAAGGGATAGTTGTCGCAAATGCTGCAACTTCTTCCACGGGTAAATCTTTGCCCCATAACGTTGCAATATCACCTACTTTGTCTTGGCTTTGTGAGCCTAAATCTACTGAGATCATATCCATTGATACTCGACCAATTAACGGTACGCGACGATTATTAATAAGCACAGGCGTACCATTAGTTGCATGACGTGGATAACCATCTCCATAGCCAATGGCAACGACACCTATGGTTGTGCTTTTTTCACTTGTCCAAGTACCGCCATAACCTACAGCTTCTCCTGCCGCTAATTGGCGAACAGATATCAAGCTTGATTGCAAAGTCATCACAGGTTCAATACCTTCAATAACATTATCTGCAGATAATGGCGAAACGCCATACAGTAATAAGCCAGGTCTGATCCATTGATAATGACTTTCTGGCCAAAGTAGAACACCGGCAGAGTTAGCCATACTTTTTTCTGATGGCAGTGCTGACGTTAACTCATCAAATAAGCAAACTTGTTGCTGAGTTGCAGGGTTATCTTTATCATCAGCACAACCTAAGTGGCTCATTAATACTATGGGTTGTTGAACATTTTTTGATTGCGTTAATGCTTGATAAAATGCCGGTAGCTGCTCAGGATTAATACCTAACCTGTGCATACCAGTATCAATTTTCAACCAAACTTTTAACGGGGTAGCTAAATTAGCGTTAACAATTGCAGCAAGTTGCTGTTCGTTATGTACTATAGTTTGTAAATTATTAGCGGCTAAGGTGTTTATATTTTCTTCAGAAAAAAAACCTTCAAGCAAAACAATAGGTTTAACTATTCCCGCCTCTCTCAAGGCAAGCGCTTCATCAATGCGAGCGACACCAAAAGCATCAGCATGAGGTAACGCATTAGCAATTCGCTCTAAGCCATGCCCGTAACCATTAGCTTTTAAAACTGCTAGCACTTTTGCATGGGGAGATAACGATTGAATAAGGCGGTAATTATTGCTTAAAGCCGCTAAATTAATTACCGCGGTTGCTGTGTGTAATGCCATTAGTACTTAGTCTTCATCCAGTACATGCGGGCCAGCATAATTGTCGAAACGTGAGAACTGCCCTTGGAAAGTAAGTGGTACACGACCTATAGGACCATTACGTTGCTTACCTATAATAATTTCAGCCATACCTTTGTATTCAGAATCGTCGTGATAAACCTCGTCACGGTAAATAAACATGATTAAATCGGCATCTTGCTCAATGGAACCTGACTCACGTAAATCTGAGTTAATAGGTCGTTTATCTGCACGTTGCTCCAAGCCACGGTTAAGTTGCGATAGAGCGACAACCGGCACTTGTAATTCTTTAGCTAAGGCTTTTAATGATCGAGATATTTCAGCGATTTCTAGCGTTCTGTTATCGGAAAACTGTGGTGCACGCATCAGTTGAAGGTAATCAATCATAATTAAGCTGATACCTCCATGATCTCGAGCAATACGTCTTGCTCTTGAGCGCACATCTGTTGGTGTCAAACCTGCAGCGTCATCGATAAACATTTTACCTTTTTCGATTAATAAGCCCATGGTTGACGATAAACGCGCCCAATCTTCATCTTCTAATTGCCCGGTACGAATTTTAGTTTGATCAATGCGACCAAGTGAGGCAAGCATTCTCATCATCAACTGTTCTGACGGCATCTCTAAACTAAAAATTAGCGCGGGTTTATCTTCTGTCATCGCCGCATTTTCTGCCAAGTTCATCGCGAAGGTTGTTTTACCCATCGATGGACGACCTGCAACAATAATTAAATCTGATTTTTGGAAGCCAGCGGTCATTTTATCGAGATCAGTAAAGCCGCTTGAAACACCAGTAACACCGTTAGTGGGTGATGCACAAAGTTTTTCAATACGATCAACTGTTTTTTCCAATACCGAACTGATGTTCTCTGGACCTTCAGATTTATTTGCTCGTTGTTCAGCAATAGCGAAAATCTTGGTTTCAGCGAAGTCGAGTAAGTCTGCACTGGTGCGCCCTTGCGGATCATAACCTGCTTCAGCTACTTCATTCGCAACACTGATCATTTCACGCGTAACGGCACGCTCACGTACAATATCTGCATAGGCAGTAATATTGGCGGCACTGGGCGTGTTTTTCATCATTTCAGCGAGATACATAAAGCCACCGGCATCATCAAGCTTTTGATCGTTTTCAAGTGCTTCAGATAAGGTGATCAAATCGACAGGATTACCTAGCTCAATTAAGCGGCCAATAGTTTCAAAGGTAATGCGATGAGAACGGCTATAAAAATCTTGTGCAACTACACGCTCACTGACTCGGTCCCAAGTTTCATTATCTAATAATAAACCACCTAGCACAGACTGCTCAGCCTCTAATGAATGTGGCGGAACCTTTAATTCATCAATTTGTTTATCTCGAGGAAATTGGTTGTTTTTACTAAACTTGGCTGGCTTGCGATCGGCCATATCACACCTTAAATGCTTGGCGATAATCTCAGCTAATGAAAGAAAATAATCTTCAATAGCGTAATAAAATTATTCGAAAATAAAGAGAGCTAATGTAGCAGAAATTCACCTTAAGCAAAATGATAAAACAAAAAGATTTATTTCATATACATTAAGTTTTTCGAGATATTGAAAGTGTTATTTATAGTGCTGTGGAAGATAATAAATTTGATTAAAATATAATGGGATTTACCGGTAAAATTTAGGCTATTCAAATACCGTAGACGAACGCCTCAAAACATGAGGCGCTGCTGATATTATTTAACTTCTATACGACCACTCACGGTACTTGCTCGCACTGAGCCACTGGCATTACCGGTTTCAAAAGACAATTTAGAACTTGGACCATATTTAGCGCGTCTAGCTTTTGCTGATGTTAGGCCATTGACAATGTTTCCCCCGGCATTAGTTTTTAAATTAAAACTCGCTTGTACTTCATTTTTAAAGTCGACCGTTAAATCACCACTGACACTCGACATTTTCACCAAGCCATTTTCATTTAATGATAATTGGCTTTCAAATTCACCGCTCACCGTTGAAACAATTAATTCGTCAACTTTTGCGAGTTTTAATTCAATGTCACCCGACACTGAATTAGCTGATACTTCATTAGCTGTAGAACTTGAGGTTAAGTTGCCGCTCACCGTTTTAAAAAGTGCTCGCCCAGACGAGTTTCGATCATGAATGTCGCCACTTACCGATGACAAACGTAATTTTCCTGATAAGTTTGTACTTTCGATATTGCCACTGACCGTTGCTAACTCGATCTGTTGCATAAGATCTTTAGCATTAATATCACCACTAACAGTTTGTATTTCACTGCCATGAGTAAAGTGGCTAATATTAATATTTGAAGATACGCCTTTAAAGCTAACACGTACATGTTTAGGCATTACGATAGTAAGATCTGAACCTTCAACGCCCCATCCACTATGACTGTTGTTTGGTATTTCAACTTTAATAATGATACGCGAACCTGACTTTTCAAACGTTAAGCCTTCAGCTTTATTGTCTAACTCACCCGAAACTGAAACCGTATCGCCACTGTTACCTATAACCGTTACTTCACCGCGTAAATTTTCAATACTGACATTGGTAATATTGCCTAACAACATTGACTCATCGACACGTTCGCCAGCCACACTAGGTATTGCCGTAATCAACAGCAAAAGGGGTAAAAAATTACGTAAGCTTCTCATGTTAACCTCTTATATCGAGTCTAATAACGACTAAATTTTTTGCCACTGGGGGCTATATAATTGTGTCAGCAAATCTAACTCTTGCTGCTGTGTCCAACGTAATAAATTTAATAAATCACTATTATTAGGATCATCTGCTAAGGCTTTGCTAATCGTTTTTTGCGCAGAGCTTAGCTTAACTAATTCGGCCTGCATTGCCACCGGCAACTGCCTAATATCTGGTGTACCAAAACTCACCAACATACTTTGTTTTTGTTGTTCAAAGTCTTGTTGCATTGCAGCAACTAAGTTTACCGATGGCATACTTGTCAAAGGCTCAGGGCTTATTGTAACCCAAGTGAGCAATACCGCAGCAACTAGAGAAGCGGCCCATGCAACAGGCATAAAGGTTTTGCGCTTGCTATGATTATTTGTTGTGGTTACTTTTTGGTTAATTGCTTTGTCGATACCAGACCATAAATCACGCTCAGGCGTTATTTCTTTGGGAAGCTGTGCAATCGCTTCTTGTAAGCGTTGTTCCGTATTTTTATTAACATTCATCGTTTCTTTCATCATTTACTCACTTAACGACTCGCGTAATAAGCCTCTAGCTCTATGGTATTGGGCTTTACTTGTGCCTACCGCCATGCCTAACATATTGGCAATTTCTTCATGACGATAACCCTCAATAGCAAATAAAACAAAAACCAGTCGTGCTCTTTCAGGTAGTGTTTGAATTTTTTTATCTAAGTTTGAACAATCTGGCATTTCAACTGTAGCAACTTCAATAGTTTGATCTTCAATACTAAAAATACGTTGTATCCAGCTTTTATTTTTACGAATATGTCCTAAAACAATATTTGTGGCGACACTATGTAACCAAGTTGAAAACTTACTTTCACCACGAAAATTACTGATTTTTTGCCACAATTGTACAAAAACTTCCTGACAAACATCTTCAGCGCTGTCTTTGTCGGCTAGCATACGCCAACACAACGCATAAATACGCCGGTGGTAGTTTTTATAGAGATGATGAAATGCTTGCTGATCTCCTTGCTGAGCTTGCGCGATCCATTGCGGCTCCAGATCTGGGCTAAAACATTCATTGGCATCAATAATTTTCAACTTATCCAAAAAGTAAATTCTCGACGTATTTCATCATTATTAAGTTAGATGCAGTATGCCGCAAAAGGGTTTAAAAAAAAGTAAAAATAAAATAACTAAAAACAAAAGCGAGTGCGGTGATGCATTAAAAATACAATCATACTCATAAATATGAGCATATTATTAGCAGGTAGGAAAGTTAATTTTTGGCAAAAAAAAAGCACCAAAGGTGCTTTTTTCATCTGGTATATTAGCAGAATTACTTCTTGCTAAGAGCACCAAAACGCTTGTTGAATTTATCAACACGACCACCAGTCTCAGCAGCTTTTTGCTTACCAGTGTAGAATGGGTGACATTCTGAACATACGTCTAAATGTAAGTCTTTACCTACAGTTGAACGAGTTGTAATAACGTTACCACAAGAACAAGTTGCCTTGAACTCTACATAATTTGGATGAATACCGTCTTTCATGGGAAACCTCTGTTAAGGCCGTATCGCCACTTGATCAGTCATTATTGCTGCCAAGCACCATACGAGTTAAAAATAATGGAGGCGAATGTTATAGGATCATTATCGCTATAGCAATAAAAATCGCTAAAAAAGTAGGCACTTTTTAACATTATTACATTAAAACAAAAATAGCTTCATTTTGTAGCTTGGCATTGCGTCATTTAGCAGTAGAATAAGCACAACATTTGGTTTCAATATGGCAGTATTTTTGGCAATACCTTCTACAGACATTTATGTGCAAGTTGCAATACCGGTGCCTATGCGCCAGTTGTTTACTTACAAAGTACCTGCCGAATTAAATACTAAAACTATCACATTAGGTGAACGAGTAATTGTGCCTTTTGGCTCTCGCCAAGTGATCGCCATAGTTTTGTCGATAGATGAAAGCACAGAATATGCGCCAGAAAAAATAAAGTCTGTATTGAGTAGAGTCAGTGATAGCTTTAATTTTTCACCCACACTACTCAATTTCATTCAGCGCTGTAGCGACTATTACCATCACCCGATTGGTGATGTATTCCAACAAGCATTACCCGTGCTGTTGAGACAAATAAAGCAACCTGACGTTGAATTACCCCAAATTTGGTTAACAAAATCAGACTTAAGTAATGAAGAGCAAGCAACCACAGCTAAACGCTCACCCAAACAAGCTGAATTATTAACTATGCTTAAGCAACACCATGGCATGACATGGTCAGAGTTATTAACGCTTGGCTTTAATAAAGTACAGCTCAACGCTTTAGAGAAAAAACAATTTATTTACAGTAAAACCCGAACAGTTTCTCAATTTAAGTGGCAAGATCAAGCATTACAACAAGAAAATAAGCTCGCATTATCCCCGAGCAAGCCATTATTGTTGCTACCGTAAAAGAAATGCAATCGCAGTTTTCTTGTCACTTAGTCGACGGTATAACCGGCAGTGGTAAAACAGAAGTATATTTACAGGCTATTGAACAAATATTAGCAAAAAGTCAGCAAGTGCTAGTCTTAGTGCCTGAAATAGGGCTTACACCACAAACCCTAAGCCGTTTCGAACAACGTTTTAATGTACCTATTAGCTTGCATCACTCGGGGTTAAACGATAAAGAGCGTTTACAAACTTGGTTAGAAGCTCAGCGCGGTACAGCAGCGATTGTAATTGGTACACGTTCAGCTATATTCACACCGCTACATGATCTAGGTCTTATTATTGTTGATGAAGAGCACGACGCCTCATTCAAACAACAAGACAGTTTTCGCTATCATGCTCGCGACATTGCCATACTAAGAGCCAGACAACTTGATATCCCTATTATATTAGGCACAGCAACACCAAGTTTTGAATCGCTACAAAATGCCTTAACGGGAAAATACCATTATCATCAATTGCGCAAGCGTGCTGGTAATGCCTCAACGGCTAAAATAACCCTTATCGATGTTGCACAGCAACAAATGGAACATGGGCTTTCTGGCACCTTAAAGCAAGCCATTAAAAACACCCTTGCCCGTGGCGAGCAAGCCTTAATTTTTCTTAATCGTCGGGGTTATGCTCCAGCAATTAATTGTCAAGAATGCCATTGGGTAGCAGATTGTCAGCGTTGCAACAAACCTTACACGCTTCATCAAGGGCAAGGATTACTCATTTGCCATCATTGTGGCAGCCAAAAGCGCATACCTCCTCAATGCCCAAGCTGTGGAAGCGTACGTATTAAACCAATTGGCCAAGGTACAGAGCAATTAGAAGAAAAAATTAGCAGCCTTTTTCCTGATTACTCTACCGTAAGAATCGACCGGGATAGCACGCGTAAAAAAGGCGCATTAGCTAAGCTCTTAACCGAAGTGAGTAATAAAGAACACCAACTGTTAATTGGTACGCAAATGTTAGCCAAAGGTCATCATTTTCCAGATGTCACCTTAGTAGCGGTACTTGATGTAGACGGTGCACTTTTTAGTTATGACTTTCGCGCAGCAGAGCATATGGCGCAATTACTTGTTCAGGTATCAGGACGAGCCGGTAGAGCAAGTAAACCGGGTCGAGTAATGGTGCAAAGTAATTTCCCTGAACATCCTTTATTACAAGATTTAGTCAACAATGGTTATCAACATTTTGCTAAACAAGCATTGATAGAGCGCCAACAAGCCTTATTACCACCATTTAGTTTTCAAGCTTTATTTCGCGCCGACGCTAACTACCCTTCTTATCCAGAAAAGTTTTTACGCGCCATGACAGAAATGCCTTTTGAAGGCTGTCAGTTTGCGGGTCCTGTTCCTGCAGCAATGGAAAAAAAGGCCGGTAAATTTCGTTTTCACTTAATTTTGCAAGCAAAATCAAGAAAACAACTGCATCAGGCGGTCTTTAAACTTATTCATCAAAGTGCAAATAATGAATGGCAATCAAAAGTGAGATGGTCAATTGATATCGATCCAGTCGACTTGAGTTGGTAATTCGCTAAGTCTGAGAAAAGTTTATTTACAAGTTAATCAACTCAATGGGTGTTATTTCTTTACCAGTTGGTTAGAATTGGCGAAAGTCTTCAGGTATTTATTTTCCATGGCACATCAAGATTACGTTTCCCGCTCGCGAGCAAAAAATAAAAAGCAAAGTCCTTATAAAAAAAATGAGCAACCGCCTCAGGGACTTTCGACGAAATTGAAATTAATTACAGCATTTCTCATTATCGCTATACCTAGCTTTAGCTATATGTTGTGGAGTATTAAAGACAAACAACCTGAAACCGTTATTGAACCTAAAGTCATTAAGGCTAAGAAAAAAGCAGCAGAACTTCCTGAACTTCCGGAAGAAAAATGGACATACGTTGACGACCTAAAAAGCAAACAAGTTGAAGTGGGTGAATATGAAGTTACCCAAAGAGGTCCTTATAAAATGCAATGTGGTTCGTTTAGAACTCGTAAACAAGCTGAATCATTAAAAGCAAAAATCGCTTTTACAGGTTTAGAGGCGCAAGTGAGTAAAGCAACGGGCACCTCATCGGTCTGGTATAAAGTTTACTTAGGTCCTTATACGAAGAAGCGTGAAGCAGAAAAAGATAAACACAAATTAAAAAATAACTCAGTACATGGCTGTAAAATATGGGGCTGGGATTAATAAAGCTTAACAATCTACCAATATGAATACCTCCTGTGCAGCTGATAATCTTTGGCTGCTCATACCTCAATATAATATATACATTCAGGCAAGTGTAATTAGGCATTTATGCCAACAAATCAATCTTATAATATACCTTCATCAAGCGACCTTAAAAACTAAGCGTATTAACATCTAACTAGCCACTTAAAACGGCTAGCGAACAAGCGATTAAACTACTCGCTGGTTATTAATCATCGCTGCTCCCTTGAAAAAGCTCAAGCTACCCCTTATCTAATCTACATTAGACAAGCCGACTATCTCAGTTGGTAATATGTAAGAGGTTAATTGTGACTACTATTGTTTCTGTCAGACGTAATGGCAAAGTTGCCATAGGTGGTGATGGTCAAGTTTCCCTTGGCAACACTGTAATGAAAGGCAATGCGCGTAAAGTACGCCGCTTATACAATGGCAAAGTACTGGCCGGTTTTGCTGGCGGCACAGCTGATGCCTTTACTTTATTTGAACGTTTTGAAAGCAAGTTAGAAATGCACCAAGGCCATTTAACGAAAGCGGCGGTTGAGCTTGCAAAAGATTGGCGCAGCGATCGTGCACTGCGCAAACTTGAAGCTTTGTTAGCGGTTGCCGATGAAACAGCCTCGCTGATCATCACAGGTAATGGCGATGTAGTGCAACCTGAGCATGATCTTATTGCTATCGGTAGTGGTGGTAACTTTGCACAATCGGCTGCAACAGCACTACTAGAAAACACCGAACTTTCTGCGAAAGAAATTGTTGAAAAATCATTAAAAATTGCCGGTGACATTTGTGTATTTACCAATCAGCAACACGTGATTGATGAACTTTAACCGCCAATTGTAAGGAATTAATATGTCGAATATGACACCACGTGAAATAGTTCACGAACTCGATAGCCACATTGTTGGTCAAGCGGATGCCAAACGTGCCGTCGCAATAGCGCTAAGAAACCGCTGGCGTAGAATGCAACTTAATGAAGAGTTGCGCGATGAAGTTACCCCTAAAAACATTCTGATGATTGGCCCTACAGGTGTCGGCAAAACAGAAATTGCTAGACGTTTAGCCAAGTTAGCCAACGCCCCTTTTATTAAAGTTGAAGCGACTAAGTTCACAGAAGTAGGTTATGTTGGTAAAGAGGTTGAAACGATAATTCGCGACCTTGCTGACATGGCTATTAAAATGACCAAAGAACAAGAAATGACGCGTGTTAAGCACTTAGCCGAAGAAGCTGCTGAAGAGCGTATATTAGATGTTTTATTACCATCAGCACGTGATGGCTTTGGTAATGACGAACAGCCAGATAATAGCTCTACTCGCCAAGTATTTCGTAAAAAATTACGTGAAGGCCAACTTGACGATAAAGAAATTGAACTTGATTTAGCTGCCGCTCAAATGGGTGTTGAAATCATGGCACCTCCAGGCATGGAAGACATGACCTCGCAGTTGCAAAGCATGTTCCAAAACATGTCGAGTGAAAAAACAAAAAAGCGTAAGTTAAAAATCAAAGACGCTTTTAAGGCTTTACAAGAAGAAGAAGCCGCAAAAATTGTTAACCAAGACGACATCAAAGAAAAAGCGATATATCAAGTTGAACAAAACGGCATCGTATTTATTGATGAAATAGATAAAATTTGTAAACGCGGTGACAGCTCAGGCCCTGATGTTTCAAGAGAAGGTGTGCAACGTGACTTACTACCATTAATTGAAGGCTCTACCGTTAGCACTAAACATGGCATGGTTAAAACTGACCACATCCTCTTTATTGCTTCAGGCGCCTTTCAAATGTCAAAGCCATCTGACTTGATCCCAGAGCTACAAGGCCGATTGCCGATTCGTGTTGAATTAAAAGCGTTAACCACTGATGATTTTGTCAGGATATTAACCGAACCTAACGCTTCACTGACCGAGCAATATATTGCCTTGTTAGCGACTGAAGGCGTTGATATTTCATTTAGCAAAGATGGTATTCAAGCTATTGCGAATGCAGCATGGCAAGTAAACGAAAGTACTGAAAATATTGGTGCGCGTCGCTTACATACTATGATGGAGCGCTTAATAGAAGAGCTTTCGTTTACCGCGAATGACCGTGCAGGTGAAACGATCCTCATCGATGCTGATTTTGTTGCTAATATCTTATCTGATTTAATTAAAGATGAAGATCTTAGCCGCTTTATTTTATAATTAGCGGTTAGTATCAGGAGTTAAACATGAGTAATATAAGCCGCTTCATTATCAATAAGGCTGCATCGGTTTTATCTGTTTTTTTTGAAAATGATAAACAAGAAAGCCATAAAACTATTGATTTGAATATCGAATATTTACGTGTGTTTGCTCCAACTGACGACAAAGGTAAAGCCACAGGCGAAATACCTAAGGTCTATCATAAGAAACAAGTACAGTTAGTAGAAATTGAATCGGTAGGCAAGTATGGCTACCGGTTCATTTTTGATGATGGACACAGCAATATATATCACGACGATTATTTATTACTATTAGCGGCTGAATATCAACAACGTTGGCAGCGTTACCTTGCCAGTACAAGTACCGTAAGTAATAGCCGAGAGGCAATGATAGAGATTAAAGAAGTTAAATAACATCAGCTATATGATGCAATTAATAGCATCATATATCGTCACTAAATTCATGCTGAGTTATTTCCGTCTAAAGTATTTAGTAAACGCTTCTTCACTTATTGGTTTGCTAATAAAATAGCCCTGAACCGCATCACAGCCAATATTACGCAATAATTGTAATTGCTCTTTTGTCTCAACGCCTTCTGCCAGAACACGCTTACCTAAGCCATGTGAAAGTTCAATCATAGTTTTCACTATGGTTAAGTCTGAATCGTTAGAAGCAACTTCTTGAATAAAGCTCCGATCAATTTTTATTTTATCAATCGGTAACCTTCTTAAATATGCCAATGATGAGTATCCTGTACCAAAATCATCAATCGACACTTTAATGCCCATATTTTGTAACTCTATTATGGTTTTCATTACTAACTCAATATCCGTTATAACCACATTCTCTGTAATTTCTAATTCAAGATAAATAGGCGGAATAGCATATTTTTTAAGGAGAGTTTGAATATTTCGAATAAAGTTAGAGTTTTGAAACTCATCTGCCGTAATATTTATGGCTAAAGGGACTCGTCGATTATATTTTTTATACCATTTTTCAATTGTTTGACAGGTTTTTTCAAGCACATAATTATCTAACTCACTAAATAAATTAAGCGCTTCAATATCAGCAAAAAACTGCCCTGGTGCTAACACCCCCTTTTCAGGGTGTTGCCAACGAACTAATACTTCGGCGGCTTCTAAACGGTTTTGCTTCAAATTTAATTGTGGTTGAAAATGTAAAATCAGCTCTTCATTTGCTATAGCTTGGCGAATTTCTTTTTCCATTGCCATCAAATGTCGACCGTGTGACTGCATACCTGATTCATATTTAACAGTTCGAATATTAAGGCTTTCAGCTTGAAAAAGCGCTAGGTTAGACTTTTGCAGTAGCTCATCAGCATTATCGGCGTCAGTAGGAAATTCACAATAACCAATACTGCATTGTAAGTGCACCTCATGTTGCTCAATTTGATAAGGGTGAGCAATTAAAGCGTGCAGATGCTCTTCAGCTGTCAACTGCTGGCGCTCAGTACTGTAGTTAATAACATACATGAATGAGTCGCCGCTCAAGCGCCCTACAACTTTAGGTTGCAATAGGCTTTGCGTTAACCTGCGGGCAGTTTCACCCAGAATTAAATCACCAACTTTTAAGCCATAAGTATCATTAACGAATTTAAATCTCTTGAGATCAAGTAAGTAAACACAAAGTTTATCTCCGTTCTCGCCAGCAGTTTGCATTTCGTGTGTTAATTTTTCGAGTACCTGTTCACGGTTTAATGCGCCAGTTAGCGCATCGTGCTCATCTAAATATTTAGCGCGATTAATAGCTGTGTCCGCGATATTTCTTTCTGCGCCTTGCATCCATATAAGTATAATAAAACCTAATGTTGTATGAATGCCTAGGTCAACATAAATCAACCATTCAGTTAAATGCCTAAACCAGTCTTCGGTTAATGAAATAATAGAAGTAAATGAAAAGGCTAAATATCGAATGCCAACAAGCACACAGTAAACTAATAAAATTTTTCCAGAAAAATGTTCTACATCAGAGGAGTATAAATAGCATGCTGCAACAATAAATCCACAACCAAAAATAAATGCAGCTAAACTTTCACGTAGATAAAAGCGATTAAAAACATTTGCACTATCAAAGCCATAAGGCAGAACAGCGATGCAACTGAGAGTTATCACAACGAGCACACCAATAATAAGCACTCGAGGGTTAATTGGAGCTTTTTTTGTCGCGCTGTAAATACCCAACATCAAGAATAAGAAGTGAAAATATTGACTTATTTGTCTTATTAACGCTAGCGATGTATCAATGAGACTGCCAATGTTTTGTTGGCTCAAAGTACTTTCTAAAGCGAGAGATAGTTGGTTTACAGCTAAGGCGGTTAAACTAAATAGCCAATATTTAACATAGGTACGTCCAAAACCTCGATAATAAGCGAGGAGAAGTAAAGCAAGAATGCTAAAAATAAGAGTTTCTGTGGAATAGATTAAGCTATGGGCAAATTCCCGAACAGCCATAAATGCAACTATTAATAATAGATAATAATGGCTATTAAATAATGTTTTTTAATGAATTACAAGTTAGCAACACTTTCACTATTTTTACTATCAATAACAGCTTATCGGTTGTGCCTATGTATTCAGCCGTTATACTAGTTAAGAATAAACATTATTAGGAATACTTAACATGGAATACAACACTTCAGAGCTATGTGATATTTACACTGATTTAATCGATGTTCTTGAACCCGTATTTAGTAATTACGGCGGCAGGAGCTCTTTTGGCGGCAAGGTTGTGACAATAAAGTGCTTCGAAAATAATGGCTTAATTGCCGAAGTGGTAGACACTGACGGTACTGGCAAAGTATTGGTTATTGATGGCGGTGGTTCAACGCGCAGAGCACTTATTGATATTAATATTGCTGAACAAGCAGCAAAAAACAACTGGGAAGGCATAATCTGCTTTGGCAGTGTTAGAGATGTAGACGCTTTAGAAGATATTGATATTGGCATTCAGGGATTACTGTCTATTCCCGTAGGTGCAAGTACCAGTAATATCGGTGAAAGCGACCTCGCTATAAACTTCGCAGGGGTTACTTTTTTGCCTGACGACCATATTTATGCCGACAACACTGGGGTTATTTTATCACCTGAGCCCTTAGACATAGATTAATAAACTAACCCTAACAACATCAAGCCTAGCTAGGCTTGATCAGGGTATTGCTTATGCCATGCAGTTAACCAAGGTGGCAATTCTTCTAGCGTTATTCCTGAACTATATCTTTGCCCTTGACCAAACTCACCACCCATCGCAATAAACATTTCTTCAACAGCAATAGCATTAATATTCGTACCAATTAAGGGTAAATTCATTTTACGCGTCAGCGTTATTAACGCATTAATAATGGCCTTATCTGAAGAGCCCGCCGTTACAGTAGCCAATGAATAGCAATCTATTTTAATACCATTAACCGCCATACGACGAATATAACGCAACGCTTCATAACTCCCTGAAAACTGGTCAATCACAATGCTAATGCCGAGTGACTTAAGTTGATCAATACTTGCTTTAGCTTGAGGTGAAGACATCAAAAGAATCGCTTCTTGAACCTCAACGGTAAGTAACTGGCAATCTATACCATGAGCTTTACTCTGTTGCTCAATATAATCAACCAGATCAGGCTCAAGTAAACTCTGATCAGACAACTTAATCGCAACAGGAATAGCAAGATTTAAGTGCTGAAGTTCTACAAGTGCTTTAAAAGCTTGATTAATTATCTGCAAACTCAGCGCATACGTATCGCCACTTTGGTCTGCAATCAACAGCATTTCATCTAAACTGAGTAATTCGTTATCTTGGCGCTGCCAATTAACCTGCATTTCGAAACTTATTAACTGCTTGCTTTGAACTTTTACTTGAGGTTGAAGGTGCCATTGTAAACTTTTTTGTTCAATCGCCAGCTTAAGTTGTTCCATTTTATGTAACTGTTGTTGATTAAAAAGAGCAATGTCTTGATTAAAAAAGCTCACTAGCTGCTGTTCTTTTTCAGCTTGTAATAAAGCATCTTCTGCATAAGCAATAACTTCAGTAACGTTTAGGCTATCTTTCCCTAGAAACGCAACACCAAAAGCGAGTTTAAAATACGACGAAAAACTTTTAAAACTCATAGGACCAGGAACCGCCAGAGCGAGGTCTTTACAAAGCTGCTCAATGATAACGTTTTCATTGTGCTTAGTTTGAGATACATCTATTACGAGTAAAAAGTGCAGACCTTGCAGGCGAGCAATCCTAACCGGTGACTCTTGTGTTGAAAAATTAAGTAATTCAGTATTATTAACAATCGACTGTTGAAGACTATACGCCAACTGTAACAGTAAAATATCGGAATTATGATGGCCTAACACCGAATTTATTTGCTGAAAGTCTATTGGTTTACAGATAATAACCGCATAGCGAGCAGAGTCATTGATGGCAATGCTGTGCTCAAATAAAGATAAAGCATATTGGTAGTTAGGCAAGTTTGTTGTTGGATCATAAGATATTTGAGCTTGAGGCATTGTTGCCAGTATCTGCTGCTCATTTTCTCTGGTAATAAGGGTAGTAACAATATGCCAACAGCCGTTCGCCATGGCTAACAAGTAGGCAATAACACTCATCCCGACAAGTAAGTTTAATGATAGGCTTCCTGCTAGCCAAAAATAAACGCCTGTGGCAAAGGCGACATTAATGGTCAACAAAGATATTGAACGAACATTGACTTCACGACTGGTCTGCCGTGATAACCAAACATAACTCAGAGTGAGAATAATTTGTAGGCTTGCCAATATCAGCCAGGCCATTGAAATGCTGATAAAGTCTGTCCAAAGTAAAAGTATGAATATCGAAAAAAGCGCGATAAAAAGACTATTTTTCAATTTAAAACTGATAGCTGAAGCTTTATCTATAACGGGATAATTACATGACCAATAACTGATTATTTGGAACAATAAACCGCTAAAGATCAGGCTGAGGTATAAATGATTTTTCGGAAAAAAACTTAAAGAATAAAGTAAGCCAAGCAACGCTAAAGTGAGTAATACAGGTAAACGCTTTTTAATGGTAGGTTTTGGCTTAATAATAAAAACAATCAGTAATACCGGCAGACTAAGTCCTAAAACAAAGGCAATATTAAACTCAATAAAGGTGAAAGACTCACTTGAAGCATGAGCCTCAAACGGAATAAATCCTAAGCTTAAAAAGGTAGCAAACAAATAAAGCATAACAAGACGCGAAGTATTATAGCTAGCCATAACAAAACCCAAACCAACAACATTGACTAAGACTAATCAATTCGCCAGCTTTTGTACAGCAACAAGGTTTAAGCTCTGCTAAGCTTTTGTAATAACAATTAAATAACTACTTTTCCTGCCTGTATTAAGTTGACCAACGGATTGACACCAAACTGATAACATAATTCAGCAGGCTGCTCGATATCCCAACAAGCAATATCAGCATCATAACCAACGGCTAACTGCCCTTTTTTTCCTGACAACCCTAACGCTTTAGCACCATGACAAGTAACACCTGCCAATGCCTCAGCAGGCGTTAATCTAAACAGTGTACAAGCCATATTCAGCATAAGTTGAATGGAGTTAATAGGTGATGAACCTGGATTTGCATCTGTTGCAATAGCCATACTTACCTTGTGCTTACGTAATAGCTCCATTGGCGGTAATTGGGTTTCGCGTAGAAAATAGAAAGCACCCGGTAACAAAACCGCAGTCATATCAGCCGATTTCATTGCTTTTACACCCGCTTCATCTAAAAACTCTATGTGATCAGAAGACAATGCCTGATATTTAGCCGCTAATTCAGTACCACCAAGATTTGATAATTGTTCAGCATGTACTTTAACAGGTAAGTGATGCGCTTTTGCAGCGGCAAAAACTTTTTCGGTTTGCGCTAAGTTAAAGCCAATTCCCTCACAAAACACGTCAACTGCATCGACGAGTTTACTGGCCGAAATTTTAGGGATCATCTCTTCGCAAACTAAATCGATATATTCATCGGCTCGGTCTTTGTATTCAGTTGGCAGTGCGTGTGCGCCTAGAAAAGTTTTTAACACAGTCACCGGCAGTGTTTCACCTAAACGTTTTGCTACCTTTAACATTTTAATTTCGTTGTCAGTATCTAAACCATAACCCGATTTAATTTCAATACTGGTGACACCTTGCTGATGTAATGCTTTTAAACGTTTTAATGCACTTTTGAATAACGCTTCTTCACTGGCAGCACGTGTTGCTTTAACGGTAGAAATAATACCACCGCCGGCATTAGCTATTTCTTGATAACTTTTTCCTTCTAGGCGCATTTCAAATTCATTTGCACGATTACCACCATAAACAATGTGCGTATGACAGTCGACCAAGCCAGGTGTTAACCAAGTGCCGCCACCGTCAATAACTTTAACGGTATTAAAATCGAAATCTGGCAATTGAGCTTCAGTGCCTAGCCAAGCTATTTTTCCATTAGCAATTGCTATAGCACCATTTTCAATAGCGCCATAGCCTTTAGCTCCCTCGGTCATGGTAGCTAAATTGACATTAGTCCAAAGGGTTTGCCATGCAGTAGTGTTTATTGACATAAGAATTCCAGATTACCTGTTGAAGGCCAACGTTCATTTGTAATGAGTGAGGTCACAAGGGTTAGCGGGTGATATTTCTGGTTAATACTCTAACTGATAGTATTTTAACAATCAAGCTTGTATATACAAGTGTTGACCCTGAGTTAAAAAAATGAGATTGTATATACAAGTAAGAGTTTACTCTGCATATTATTACGTATTGGGCATGACAATGACACAAGTAAAAACAGCAAAATATAATATTATTAAACAACATATTTGTGAAAATATTGAATCTGGCGATTGGCAGGAACACAGTAAAGTTCCCTCAGAAAATGAACTAGCCGAGCAGTTTTCAGTCAGTCGAATGACCGCACGTCGAGCTTTACAAGAGCTTACCGAACAAGGTTTATTGGTGCGTTCTCAAGGCTCAGGTACATTTGTTGCTACGTTTAAGTCACAGTCATCCCTATTAGAAATTCGTAATATTGCCGATGAAATACAAGAGCGCGGACATCAGTATCATGCTGAACAGTTAACCTTACAAAGTGTCGAAGTTAATGACGAGGTCGCTATTCTTTTAGCCCTTAAAACCGGCGAAACCGCTTACTACTCGAGCGTATTGCATTTTGAGAATAATGCGCCTATACAATTAGAGCAACGTTTTGTTAATCCAAAATTGATCCCAAATTACCTTGAGCAAAATTTTACTCAAATAACACCACATGAATATTTATCATCTGAAGCACCATTAACTGAAGCAACTCATGAAGTTGAAGCGGTGTTAGCCAAAGATGAAATCAGTCAATTATTGGCTATTAGCAATACTACCCCTTGTTTACAGGTTAAGCGTCGTACTTGGTCGAGCCAAGGTGTTGTCAGCTTAGCCATATTAACGGCACCTGGTAATAAATACCGTTTAGGTAGCCATTTAATTTTTTAGTTTAGGAGCGTTAAGATGACATTTAAATACGGTATCGACCATCTAGATCTTGATATTGTTAATGGTATTGCCAACGGCAGTATCAAAGCAGAACTTTGCCAAGAAGCTTTAAATAACATTAATATCAGTCGTCAAAGAGTGGAAAAAATGGCCGCGTCTGATAAAGCGGTATACGGTATTAATACCGGTTTTGGTCCATTATGCGACACTCAAATCACACCAGCTCAAACCAACTTACTGCAAACAAATTTATTGATCACTCATGCTGTTGGTGTTGGTGAGCCAATAGCTAAAGCTATTTCAAAATTAATGTTGATCACTAAAGTGCACGCATTAAGTAAAGGTTTTTCAGGTATTCGACTAGAAACTGTTGAAAGAATGTTGGCGTTTATCGAACTTGACCTTATTCCTGTCGTACCAGAACAAGGTTCGGTTGGCGCATCAGGTGACTTAGCCCCCTTTCACATCTATTTTTACCTTTACTTGGCGAAGGCGAGTTCTGGCAGAGTGAAGATGGCCAAGCTGATAAAATCATCCCAGCCGCACAAGCACTAAAAGAACACGGTTTAATGCCAATGGAATTGCACGCTAAAGAAGGTTTGGCGTTAATAAATGGCACACAGTTTATTTTATCTCATGCTATTACTGGTTTAACGAAGATGCGTTACTTGCTAAATTTAGCTGACTTAACCGGTGCAATGAGTATTGAAGGCATGCAAGGTAGTCAGTCACCTTTTAGAGAAGAGCTACACGCGACTCGTCCATTCCCTGGCAATGTTGAAGTAGCATCACGTATGCGTAGGTTTTTTACTGGTTCTGAAAACATGTCATCACACACCAACTGTGATCGTGTGCAAGACCCTTATTCGCTTAGATGTATACCACAAGTTCATGGCGCATCTCGTAACGCCTATAACCATTTGAATGACCTAGCTGAAATTGAAATGAATTCTGTAACTGATAACCCTATAGTTATCAGCAGTGAAGAAGCTATTTCAGGTGGTAACTTCCATGGTCAGCCTTTAGCAATGGTGCTTGATTATGCTTCGATTGCCAGTGCAGAACTGGGTAACATCTCTGACCGTCGTTGCTATTTATTGTTAGAAGGTCTGCATGGTTTACCTCGCCTACTTACCGCTTCAGGTGGTTTGAATTCAGGCATGATGATCCCGCAATACACTACAGCCGCATTAGTCACCGAAAACAAATCGCTTTGTTTTCCGCCTTCAGCTGATAGCGTGCCTACGTCTATGGGTCAAGAAGATCACGTATCTATGGGCAGCATTTCAAGTCGACAGTTTAACCAAATCTTAGGAAACTTAGAAAAAATTATAGCGATTGAACTTATGTATGCTGCACAAGCAATTGAGTTTAGGCGCCCAAATAAATGTTCAGACATTATTGAGAAAAACTTCGCTGTGATAAGAGCGAAAGTGGCGAAACTAGAAGAAGATAGACTGTTAAAACCTGATATTGATGCCATGATCGCCTTAGTTCGATCACAAGCATTTACCGTTAGCTTTGATGAATAATTAGGGAGCTTTAATAATGGACACAACAATGAATCTTCAAGCGTCAACGCTTTTTAAAGAGAGTGTAAAGCAAGGCATTCCGGCTATATTACCAGAAGCTAAGCCTTACCCAATTGACGCTAACCGCGCACCTAAGCGTAAAGACATTCTTTCCGTAGCAGAAAAACAATTAGCCGTAAGAAACGCCCTACGCTATTTTCCAAAAGAGTGGCATCAGGAGCTAGCAACTGAATTTGCACAAGAGCTAAAAGACTTTGGCCGTATTTATATGTATCGCTTTAAGCCTAGCTATCACATGAAATCACGCTCAATTGCTGACTACCCAGCAAAATGTCAGCAAGCTGCAGCTATTATGTTGATGGTTGAGAATAACCTAGATCCAGCGGTTGCACAGCATCCTGAAGAGCTAATTACTTATGGTGGTAACGGTGCGGTGTTCCAAAACTGGGCACAATATTTATTAACCATGAAATACTTAAGTGAAATGGAAAGCGATCAAACTTTACATTTATACTCTGGTCACCCGATGGGCTTATTTCCATCATCGGAAGATGCACCACGAGTAGTTGTGACCAATGGTATGATGATCCCGAACTACTCTCAACCTGATGATTGGGAAAAGTTTAATGCCTTAGGTGTTACTCAGTATGGCCAAATGACAGCGGGGTCATTTATGTATATTGGCCCACAAGGCATAGTACACGGCACAACCATTACCGTCATGAACGCATTTCGTAAGGTGCTTAATAAAGGTAATAACAAAAATGAAACGACCAAAGGTAAGATTTTCCTAACGGCTGGATTAGGCGGTATGAGTGGCGCACAGCCAAAAGCAGGTAATATTGCAAACTGTGTCACTGTATGCGCTGAAGTTAACGCAAAAGCGGCAACTAAGCGTCATCAACAAGGTTGGGTTGATGAGTTAATTGATAACATGAGCGAACTTGTTACACGTGTAAAAGCAGCACAAGCCAATGAAGAAGTGGTATCAATTGCTTATATTGGTAACATAGTTGATGTATGGGAAAGCTTTTTTGAAGAAGATATTTTCATTCATCTAGGCTCAGACCAAACATCACTGCATAACCCATGGTCAGGCGGTTATTACCCAGTTGATATAAGCTATGAAGAGTCAAACCGTTTGATTCGCGAAGAGCCAGAAGTATTCAAAGAAAAAGTACAATCTACATTAAAACGCCATGCTGATGCGGTTAACAAACACACAGCACGTGGAACTTACTTCTTCGATTACGGTAATGCTTTTCTGTTAGAAGCGTCACGCGCAGGCGGAGATGTAATGGCAGAAAATGGCATTGATTTCAAATATCCATCATACGTGCAAGATATCTTAGGCCCCATGTGTTTCGATTATGGTTTTGGGCCATTTCGTTGGGTTTGCGCTTCAGGTAAACCAGAAGATTTAGATAAAACTGATGCCATTGCCGCCAGTGTATTGAAAAAAATCATGCAAGAGTCACCTGAAGAAATTCAGCAACAAATGCAAGACAATATCACTTGGATTGAAGACGCCAAACAAAACAAGTTAGTGGTGGGTTCACAAGCTCGTATTCTTTATGCTGATGCGCAAGGCCGTATGGAAATCGCTAAAGCTTTTAATGATGCGATTAACAATGGCGAAATTGGTCCAGTAGTCCTTGGTCGTGATCATCACGATGTTAGTGGTACTGATTCACCGTTTCGTGAAACATCAAACATTTATGACGGTAGCCGATTTACCGCTGATATGGCAATACACAATGTTATTGGTGATAGTTTCCGTGGCGCAACTTGGGTATCAATTCATAATGGCGGCGGCGTAGGCTGGGGTGAAGTGGTCAACGGTGGTTTTGGTATGTTACTTGACGGTAGCGAAGCGGCAGAACGCCGATTAAAATCAATGTTATTGTTTGACGTTAACAATGGTATTGCTCGTCGTAGTTGGGCACGTAATGAAGAAGCCAACTTTGCCATTAAGCGCGAAATGGCACGAACACCCAAACTTAAAGTTACCTTAGCAAACTTAGTTGAAGATGATATTTTAGATAACTTATCGCTGTAAGCTGCATTTGCTTAAATTTCAAAGCATGAATTTCCACACTTTGAATTAAGCGCCTATCAAACGAACTAAAAACCGGCATCAGCCGGTTTTTTTATGTACAGAAAGTACGGTGTTTTGTGAATCTGCGTAAAGCTTTCGCTATTTAACATCAAAGATAAACGAATCAGCAAGCTTGACATAATATGTCGCACTTGTTACTTTGAATGCATCGCTGTTAACTTTAGATTAACAGTACTCATATCTTGGAGATGGTAATGGAATACATACTATTTTTTGAAACTTGGATTATCTTGGCTATTTTATTTGCCTGTTTAGAGATTTTCGTACCCGGCGGTATCTTACTCAATTTAGGCATAGCGTCATTAATAGTCGCTGTTGGCGTACAACAAGAAATTCTTGATACTTGGATAATAACGCTAACCACATGGTTTATCGTTGCAACCTTCCTACTTATCCTTGTGTACTTTATTACCCAACGATACTTCCCTGGTGAAACTATCATTGAAAATATTTATGAAGAGGTAGATATTTACGGAAAATCCGTACTCGTTCTTGAACAAATAGGCCCAGGAACACGTGCAGGTAGAGTTGAATATCAAGGTACAACTTGGACAGCGTTAGGCGATGGCTCTATTATCGAAGCAGGCAGCCAAGCCGACATCGTTTGCAAAGAAAACATTTCATTAGTGGTTGAAGCCAGTAAAGAACACGCGCTAAATTAATCAATTTAATTCAATTCAAATAATACTAAATAAAATAGGAGAATACCTATGTTAGCGACTATTACATTTGTATTTCTAGCATTACTCTTTATCGTTTTAAAACTTGTACTGGTAGTACAAATGAAAGAAATTTGCGTGATCGAGCGTTTAGGAAAATTTCGCGCCGTTTTGCCTCCAGGATTGCATTTTTTAATCCCCTTTGTTGATCGCGTAGCTTATCGTCACGAAACCCGCGAGCAAGTGTTAGATATACCAGCGCAGAGCTGTATTTCACGCGATAACGTGCAAATTAGTGTCGATGGATTGGTTTATATTCAAGTAATGGACGGCGAAAGAGCCAGTTACGGTATTGAAGATTATCGTCGTGCTAGCATTAACTTAGCGCAAACTACGATGCGCTCTGAGATTGGTAAATTAAACTTGGGTCAAACCTTTTCTGAACGCGACACCTTAAATGAAACCATAGTACGTGAAATTGACAAGGCGTCTGATCCTTGGGGGATTAAAGTCTTACGCTATGAAGTGCGTAACATAACACCGTCAGTCAATGTTATTCATACATTAGAAAAGCAAATGGAAGCTGAACGCCAAAAGCGTGCTGAAATTACGCTAGCGGAAGCGGAAAAAGAGTCGACTATCAACTTATCTGAAGGTGAACGCCAAGAAGCAATAAACCTGTCAGAAGGTGACAAGCAAAAACAAATCAACGAAGCTCACGGTCGAGCACAAGAAATAGTTATTCTTACTCAAGCTTCAGCAGAAGGTATTAATTTAATTGCCAAAGCAGCGGCTTTACCTAGCGGAGACCAAGCGATAAAAATGCGTTTATTAGAACAATTTATCTCACAAACCGGCAATATTCTTAAAACAGCTGACGTGTCTATCGTGCCAAGTGAAGTCGCTAAATTAGAAGGTTTTTTCCAAGGCATGGAAAAAGTAACGCAAAATATTCAAGGAGCAAAATCATGATAGCACTCGATGGAAATACGCTCGATTTAGCCGTATTAGCTGTTTGGGCATTTATCTTTTTATACCTTGCCTATAAGTTTTTCCAAGCTATTTGTTTAGTACCCACCAAATCAGCTTATATTGTTGAACGTTTAGGTAAGTATCGCTGCACATTAGAAGCAGGCTTTCACTTGCTATTACCTTTTATTGATCGTGTGGCATTTATTCAAGATCTAAAAGAAGAAACCATAGAAGTACCGCCTCAAGAATGTTTTTCAAAGGATGAAGTTAATGTTGAAGTCGATGGTGTTATTTACATTCAAGTCATTGATGCGGTAAAAGCAAGTTACGGTATTACCGACTATCGCTTCGCTGCCATGCAACTTGCCCAAACCACAACGCGCTCGGTAATTGGCACCTTAGAGCTAGACCGTACTTTTGAAGAACGTGACATTATTAGCGCTAAAGTCGTAGAGGTACTTGATAAAGCAGGTGAAAGTTGGGGTATTAGAGTGCATCGCTACGAGATTAAAAATATCACACCGCCAGTAACCGTTCGCAATGCTATGGAGATGCAAGTGAATGCCGAACGAGAACGTCGTGCTATTTTAGCGAAAAGTTTAGGTGATAGAGCCAGTCGTATTAATCGCTCTGAAGGTAAAATGACAGAGTTAATTAACCTGTCTGAAGGTGAAAAACAACGCCGAATCAATTCTGCTGAAGGTAAAGCAGCAGAAATACTAGCGATAGCGCAAGCAACTGGTGACTCTATTAGCAAGTTGGCAGAAGCGATTGAACAACCGGGTGGTCAACAAGCTTTAGATATGCAATTAAGTGAGCAATACTTACAGCAAATGAAAGGCTTAAGCCAACCTTCAACTAAGGTTATTCTGCCAGCAAACTTACTTGATTTTAAACAATGGTTATCAACTGCAGGTATTCACAACAAGCTTTAATATCGTTTAATGACTCGTTAATGCTGATTGTATACATAAAAACCCGACGTTAAACTGTCGGGTTTTTATTTTTGATTCTAATAATAAATTAGTCGTTGGAGCGGGTCACTTCATTAAAGGCACTAGGCTAGTGGGTTAAATAATCAAAAATGTAATGGAAGCGAGTAAAAGTATAGAGCATAGCAACCAAATCTTATCCGATATCTTTACTTTTTTATGACGATTTATCATGCGTAATTTTGTCACTAATAAAAAAAATACGGTTGTAATCAGCGCAATAAAAAAGTGTGTTTGTATAGTCAATAATTGTGAGTTTTGTTCCCAGAGAAAAACCGGGCCGCTGTAATTTACAAAGAATAAATTTAACAATGAAACATGCGCCCACAAGATAAAAAACAACAACACCATTTTATATTGATATATTGCTTTTAATGTTTTGGTAATTACATTTTTCGCCATAGTGCTTAAACCTTACATGTTATCAATTGCCGTTAACTCTTATAGAGCGCGGCTAGCTTCTTTTAACCAAGTTAACAAATCGTCTTTCTTATAAGAATAATTCAACTTACTTCGTAATCGTTCACCTATAATTTTTTTACCGGTAGTTTTTTGCTGCTCAAAGCTGAATTGTGGCAATGGCAAACCTAATGATTCAGCAGCGACCTGATAATACTGTTGGCGATTACTATCGGTATTACTGACCACATTATAAATATTTGGCTTAATATGAACATTATCATCACCGATCAGCTTTTCTATAATTTGTATAACATCAACTTGGTGCACTAAATTTACGGGTGCGCCAGCATTTTCGAATACACGTTTTACCTGCAAGAACTTACCTGGATGTCGATTAGGCCCAACGAGCCCTGCTAACCTTAAGATAGTTAAACCTTTAGTAAATTTTTTAGCCGCTTGTTCTGCATCAACTAACGTTTCAACTTTTTCAGCGCTTAAATTCAGCTCACTTGTTTCATCAACTCGCCCATACAAGCCATTATAAATCGCAGTCGAATTAAGTAAAATAATGTGCGCAGTGTTACCCAGTTCAGCCATGTGTATCAGCTGTTGAATTTTCAATGGATAATCTAAACGCCCTTTTTTCAATTGCGGGGGAATAGCAATAATCAGTACCCGTTTTTGAAATAACTGAACATCAATATTCGCAATATCATCAAGGCTTTGACAACTCAACACTTCATCTTCAAGGGGCAAACTGAGCTTTGCCGCAGGTATATCAAGTTCAATCAGCTTTTCATGCGTTTTTTTTGATTGGTAGCTGGCAATAATATCGACTTTATTAGTCATTAAATGCTTAGCTAACGCTTGCCCTAACCAGCCACAACCTATAATACTAACACTCATATTTAACTCTTCTCCGCTACAAATAGCATCTAACAAGTACGTTTAACCTAACATTAATTAGTGGTTAATCGGTGAGTCTTAATTGACTCAACCACTTCTTTGGCAATAGCATTGGGCACGACAATGGATAAATTATATTGTAATATTTTCCAACCTTTTGGCGTGTTAATTAACACGCCCGTACCTCGGCATAAGCCGTAGTTTTTATTTTCCAATAACTCATCAAAAAAAACAATATGACTGGCCTGTGTTCCCGTTACATTTCGCTCAATTGGTTTATATAACCAGCCATTACCCTGACTAAAATAAGGTTTTACGAATGCAGAAAATTCATTTTTATTCCAACGTTCACTACTATCGGTACCGAGGTAAATAGCATCTCTAGCGAGTAAACTCATGTATTTTTCAAAATCAGCTTCACTCGCTGCTTGGTGAAAACCATCAAGCACTTCATCAAGTTCACCATGAACCGTTTTAGTTAACGTTGCTGCTTGGGTAAATAAGCTGAAAAATATAAAACCGAACAATACTTTATACATAATGAATGACCTCATTGTTTAATCATTTTAGCCGTGTAATTTAATACCCGCTTTACGCGAGTATAGGTCGCTAAACGGCTAATTTTAACCACCTTGCTCATTGCGTTTTGCAATCGCAACATACGAACCGCTAAATAATGCCGCCACTTTATCACCACAACACACTTCTACATCAATATTAAAACGTGCATTTTTTCCAGCAATTAAAGGCTCTGTGTTACCCGTAATTAGATTCAACGTTGTTTGAGCATGTGCTATGCCCTCAAGTGGTGCAACATAACGAATACTCCCTTCAGCTAATACTATATCAGCGTGGTATGTTTGTTTTTGCAACAAAAAATATACCCACGCCCAGCCTGTTAGCGTTGCCAAAGTATAAATACTGCCGGCAAACATTGTATTATGAAGGTTTTTATTAAAACTTGGTTCACAGCTTGTCAGTAACTTCTGTTCATCAAAATAACAAATATTGATATTCATCGCCTTACTTAGCGGTATCGTTTCATGCCAAAGTTGCTGTAAATCAACTGCATTGTGAATTAGATGCTCATTAGCGTGTGAGATACTTTTAGTCATTTTAACGTGCTCAACATCGCCATAAAGCGTATGAGAGTATCCACCATTGGCATATCCTAGCTGTTGATAAAAACCTACAGCATTGCTGCGAGCATTTAACTCTATCGTTTTTATTCCTGCTACTGCAGCTATCTGCTCTAATTGACTTACCAGCAGTTTTCCAAGCCCTTGACCACGTAAATCGTCACTTATTGCCATGTAACGAATTTGTGCATGATATTGACTACTTTTATGTATTCGACCAACACCAACAATGTTATCCATATCGTCTACAATTACACGATGGTATGATTGGGCTTCTAAATCATCCTTTTCACTACCTAAGGGCTGTTGCCAAGGCGCACGCAATACTTGCCAACGCAGTTGATAATAGTGTGCTAGTTCAGCTTTATTTTTTGGAGCTCTACATGTGTACATTGTCTATGATTAATCTTATGCCAATGAAATATATTTATTTCAGGAATTTAATAACACGTGAAACTTACTCAACATGTTAACCAAGGTCGCTTAGTTTACCTCAGTAATACTGAAGACCAAATAACCATTAGCGAAAATAAGCACTATCGTTGGTTAGCATTTGACGATGTTATTCAGAGCGTTATGCATTTACGTTGCACATCAAAATTAACCTTACCTCACCAATACGCCGCCTTAATGCCTTTGTTATTTTTTCGACCAAATAAAGTGATAGAGCTTGGGCTCGGCGGAGGTAATTTAAGTCGATTCTTAAGTGCCTTGCAACCTAATATGACTATTTTAAGTATAGAGCTATCACAAACGGTTATCACTTGCTTTAAACGCTACTTTAACCCTCAACAGCATCCAATAATAATCGAGAATAGCGAAGCTTTAGAGTGGCTTCAACAATCACAACTTTCAACTACACCAGCAGCTGATTGGCTAATTTGTGATGTTTATCAACATCATGCTAAAAGCTTTCAAAGTCGAGTTGTGCTGCTAACCGCGCTAATAGATAACTTACAGAACAATGCTTGTTTAACTTTTAATTTGCCTGATCTTGACGATCATGAAATTAATCTCTGTTTGACTATTTTAAGGCAGCTGCAAAGCTCGCATCATATTATCTACTTTCATATCCCACGTTATCTCAATGTAGTTGTTCATTTACTACCAAAGCATTGGATAATTGATAATCTTAAAAAACGCTCAAAAAGTACTTACCTTTCACCCATTCAATATCTTAGGTGGCGAAAGTTATTCAGTCATCATATGAGTGCAAATTAACTAAAACTAGCCTTGTAGGTTGATAGTAACAGGGCCGTCATTTAACAACCTGACTTGCATGTCAGCCCCAAAAACACCTGTTGGCACTTTAAATCCCAAGTTGCGCAATTGCAGACAAAAATATTGATAAAGCGTATTGCTTAACTCTGCAGGTGCTGCGCTGGTAAAGCTTGGACGTAAACCTTTTGTTGTATTCGCTGCCAAAGTAAATTGTGAAACAACCAATATTTCACCTCCAACTTGTTTAACATTTAAATTCATTTTGCCATTTTCATCAGAGAAAATTCTATAGCCTGCTAAACGTTCAGCTAGGCGCTTAGCTTTTGCCTCTGTATCTTCAGGCTCAATGGCTAACAGCACTAATAAACCCTGTTCGATTTCGCCAACAATATTATTATCAACGCTGACACTGGCTTCTGTTACTCTTTGCATTAATGCGATCATTTACTAACACTCTGTTCGGCAATAAAATTAGCCATGGTATCTGTTGCTTTACAAAAGCCATCAATTGTTTGTGATTCAAAACCGCTATGCCCCGCATTAGGCAGAATTTGTAATTGTGCAGCAGGCCAGTTTTTCACTAACAAATCGGCACTACGTAATGGGCATACCATGTCATAACGACCATGAAGAATAATGGCAGGTATGGTACTAATCTTATCAATTGAGGCTAATATTAGGCCTTCTTCAATAAAGCATTTATTGACAAAATAATGACTCGATATTTTCGCCATACATAACGCTCGATGCGGGTAGTCATCAGCTTGAATATCAACTGGACTATGTTCTATTGTAGATAACCTTAACTCCCATAAACACCAAGCTTTACTAGCGGCTATCGCGGCAATTTCATTATTTCCGGTCAGCACGTCATAATAAGTTTGCAAGGTATTTACATCACTCAGTTCAGAGATTTGCTCTTTAAACTCACGGTAATATTCAGGAAAGAAGCTTGCAGCGCCATGCGGTTTATAAAGCCAGTCATACTCTGCTTTTGTGCCAAGAAATATACCTCTTAAAATAAAGCCTAATATTACCTCGGGATATTGAATACCATAAAGTAATGCTAACGTTGTTCCCCATGACCCACCTGCAATTAACCAATGCGAAATAGATAAATGCTTTCGAATGGCTTCAAGGTCTGACACTAAGTGAGGCGGAGTATTGTGACTTAAGCTAGGAGATGGTTTTGAGCGTCCACAGCCACGTTGATCGAATAAAATGATACGATATTTTTCAGGGTCAAAATATCGTCGATGATTTTTACTTGAGCCACCACCTGGACCGCCGTGAAGATAGACTACCGCGATCCCATTTGGGTTACCCGATTGTTCAATATAGAGTTGATGTCCATCGCCAACGTCAAGCCACTCTTGATGATAAACCGCAATATTTGGAAAAAGCATTCTAGACATATACCGTCCCTTATATAAAATCTATTCGGTTGAATATAATACTGTATAAAGTAATAAGCGTTTAATCTGCTTCTTGCTCAGATAATTTAGCTTTTTGTGCCTCGTCAAAATCTTCCAGTGACACGGTAAACAAAGCGCCAATTAACACGACTAACCAGCTCAAATATACCCATAAAAATAAAATAGGAATACTGGATAATGCTCCGTATATAGCTTGGTAAGATGGTATTTGAGTCACATAAATCGCAAACGCTTTTTTCGCGATTTCAAATAAAACAGCCGCTAATGCTGCCCCCGCCAAAGCAAATTTAACGGGTATAACTTTATTAGGTACTACCATGTATAAAATGAAAAAAGCCGTCGTAGATGCAATTAAAGGCAGTGCTCGTACAAAAATATTAGTAACGCCTAATAGGTCGTAATCACCTATAGATACCAGTGAGATAATATAAGAGCTAATAACTAAACTACTGCCCACCAATACAGGCCCTAACGTTAATACCATCCAATACATTGAGAATGAAGTGATGACTCTGCGCTTTTCATTCACACGCCATAATTTATTTAAACATTTATCAATAGCGGAAATCAGCATCATAGCCAAAACAAATAATGCACTTATTGCCACAGCAGACATTTTAGATGCATTACTTACAAAGCCTGCAATATGTTCTTGAACAACATCTCCAGAAGCAGGCACAAAATTTATATAAACGAAGTTTTCAATCAGTTGTCTTATTTCGGAGAATATAGGAAAGGCAGTCATCATAGATAACATAACGACCATTAATGGCACCAATGACATCAAAGTAACATAAGATAAATAGCCCGCCGTGACATGGATACGTTCAGTTTTAAAATTCTCTATAAATAAGAGCAAAAAGCCAAAGCCATTTTCTACAAAACGATGTTGTTTTACTTTTTCTAATTTAGGATGCATATATATTACTAGTTAGCGCTATTACATTTATAGTAAGGCAATGTATAAAATAACGGTAGTGAAAATCGAAAAATTTTACCTTTCAGCTACTTATTTCGCCAGGTAGCCACTTATCTAGGTATTTTTTCAAATTGCCACTTCTCCAGATAAGCGATGCACAATTAAATAAATAGACTATTTACACTCAAATTATTTAATGTAGTCTCGCAATGATAAATTCAGCGCCTTAATTAACTGAATCAATGAGCTAAAATTATCAAAAAATTTTTAAGAGGTAAAAATGGTGTATTAATTTACAAGCTTACTCTCGTAATAAGATGAAAGTAAGCTTGTAAATAACCTAACCAATCTTGTTAGGTTACTTCAAAGAATTGAGTCAGTACGAGGATGTAATTTGTTCTATATTTTCATCTGGCCAGCTAGATAATTGATTAATTTCCGCGAGCAGCGTCGACAGTTGTTTTATATTATTTGGACTAGCAATTCCTTGCTCAAATAATTCACTCAATCTTTGTAAGGTTTTCAATTGCTCTGGTGACATTAAGAAATCTCCCTTTTCTCTCATTATTCAACAAATGGTTATAAAGCTAGCTTGCTGTTCTTATAGCAGCGGTTGGAAAAGTCATCACTTTACTTTTTATATGATCTCGCCCTTCATTGATATATTCACTATACAACTCTGCAAGCTCCCCTTTTTCTAATAATTTTGCATTATTATTAACAGCTTTCTCAAATAGGTAATTTAGCCTAGTTAATTTATTAGCACCCATGATAATTACCCTCCTGATATTGAAACGATAATAAACACTTCATAAATTAAATATAGCAGTTAATACCATGACTAAAAGGTAGGGAAATACAATTTAAGAAATAAATTTACAGTAGTGATAAGTGCTCATTAAAAATAAAGCCTAATAAATTGAATTTATTGACTTTATATGATTGTAGAAATATTCAGAGTGGATATTAAGAGGTATTGATTGAGATATGTCTTACATTGACTGCCGATATAACTTCATTTATTAACATGTTGAAATAAAAAAGCCACCTGAATTACTTCAGATGGCTTGATATTAATTAACTTTTAACGTTATTTAGGTGAACGACCTTCACGTTTACGATCATTCTCTTTCAAGAATTTTTTACGTATACGAATACTTTCCGGTGTTACTTCTACCAATTCATCGTTATCGATAAATTCTAATGCTTGCTCTAAAGACATAACAATAGGTGGCGTTAATGTTTGTGCTTCATCAGTACCTGATGAACGAACGTTAGTTAACTGCTTACCTTTAAGGGCATTTACTGTTAAATCGTTATCACGGCTATGAATACCAATAACTTGACCTTCATAAATATCAACACCGTGTCCGATTAACATACGACCACGAGACTGTAAGTTAAAGATAGCGTTAGTTAATGCTTTACCTGTTGCATTACCAATCATTACACCATTTTTACGTTGGCCAATTTCGCCACCTTTATGAGGACCGTATTCGAAGAATGTATGGTAAATCAAACCAGAACCAGACGTTAATGTCATGAACTCAGTTTGGAAACCAATTAAACCACGGCTTGGCATGATAAAGTCCATACGGATACGACCAGTACCATCTGGTGCCATATCAGTTAACTCTGCTTTACGAACACCCATTTTTTCCATGATAGGACCTTGATGCTGTTCTTCAACATCAATAGTTACTGTTTCGTAAGGTTCTTGCAATTCGCCATTAACTTCACGAATAATTACTTCTGGACGTGAAACAGCAAGTTCAAAACCTTCACGACGCATATTTTCAATTAGGATACCTAAATGAAGTTCACCACGACCTGATACTTTAAATTTATCCGCATCATCTAACTGTTCAACACGTAAAGCAACGTTATGAATCAATTCTTTTTCTAAGCGGTCTTTAATGTTACGTGAAGTAACATACTTACCTTCTTTACCACAAAATGGTGAAGTGTTTACTTGGAAAGTCATGTTGATTGTAGGTTCATCAACAGATAGTGCTGGTAAGCCTTCAACTTCTGTAGGACAACATACAGTATCTGATATTTTCAATTCGCCCAAGCCAGTGATAGCGATAATGTCACCAGCAAAACCTTCAGCAATATCGTGACGCTCTAGACCTAAGTAACCAAATACTTTACCAACTTTAGCGTTATGAACGCCACCGTTTGCTAATTTGATAGTAACTTGTTGATTCGGTTTTACAGAACCACGTGTAATACGACCAACACCAATTACACCTAAGTATGAGCTGTAATCAAGTTGAGAGATTTGCATTTGGAATGGACCATCTGGATCCGCTGTTGGTGCTGGCACTTCTTTAAGAATAGTATCAAAAAGTGGTGTCATATCTGTACCAGTTGCGCCTTCTTCAAGCGTAGCCCAACCATTGATTGCTGAAGCGTATACAACTTTAAAATCAAGTTGTTCATCAGTAGCACCAAGGTTATCAAACAATTCAAAAACTTGATCCATAACCCAATCAGGACGAGAACCAGGCTTATCAACTTTATTGATAACTACAATTGGCTTTAAACCTTGAGCAAACGCTTTTTTCGTTACGAAACGCGTTTGAGGCATAGGGCCTTCTTGTGCATCAACAATAAGTAGCACTGAATCTACCATTGACATAACACGCTCAACTTCACCACCGAAGTCAGCATGGCCAGGAGTATCTACAATGTTTACACGGTAGCCATTCCAGTTAATAGCCGTGTTTTTAGCTAAGATTGTGATACCACGTTCTTTTTCGATATCATTTGAGTCCATCGTACGTTCTTCTAGACCGCCACGGGCGTCTAGCGTACCTGACTGCTCAAGTAATTTATCAACTAAAGTGGTTTTTCCGTGGTCAACGTGAGCAATAATTGCCACATTTCTTAATTTATCTAACACAGGCGTTACTCGCTGTTACTATCGTTTATTGCTACTTCAAGCAGTTTAACGAAATAGGGCTACAATTGGGCGCGTATTATACAGTAGAAGTCTCAGCAAAGACACCATGATAAGAAAATATAACCAACAAAATATTATTCAATTGATATACTGAGTTGGTTAAATTACCTTATACGCACCACAATAACGCAGGCATTGCACAATGTCGGTGCAGCAGCCGGTAATTAAAAACATTAAAGTCATATATTTCAATGGCTTTAGCATTGGCACAGTATTCGCTTTAGCACAATCATATAAAATTAAGTTTTTCAAAATTTAAGCAATAACTTCACTGGAGACTTTCAATGTCAAACGCAGTTTTAGATCTAATTAAAGAACATGACGTTAAATTTATCGATTTACGTTTTACGGATTCAAAAGGTAAAGAGCAACACGTTTCAATTCCTCATCATCAAGTAACAGAAGATTTCTTTGAAGACGGTAAAATGTTTGATGGTTCTTCTATTCAAGGATGGAAAGGTATCGACGAGTCAGACATGGTTATGATGCCAATTGCTGAATCTGCTGTACTTGACCCATTCACTGAAGCGGTTACATTGAACATTCGTTGTGACATTCTTGAACCTGCGACTATGCAAGGTTACAGTCGTGACCCTCGTTCAGTAGCTAAACGTGCTGAAGATTACATGCGCAGCACTGGTATTGCAGACACCGTATTAATTGGTCCTGAGCCTGAATTTTTCGTTTTTGATGATGTGCGTTTCCACACAGATATGAGTGGTTCGTTTTACAAGATTGATGATAAAGAAGCCGCTTGGAATTCTGGTACAGAATACGAAGAAGGTAATATGGGACATCGTCCAGGCGTGAAAGGTGGTTATTTCCCTACATCGCCAGTAGATTCGTCTCAAGATTTACGTTCAGCTATGTGTCTAGTTATGGAAGAAATGGGCTTAGTTGTTGAAGCACATCACCATGAAGTAGCTACAGCAGGACAAAATGAAATTGCTTGTCGCTTTAACACTATGGTATTAAAAGCGGATGAAGTGCAAATATACAAATATGTTGTTCATAACGTTGCTCATGCTTACGGAAAAACAGCTACATTTATGCCTAAGCCTCTAGTAGGTGATAACGGTACAGGTATGCATGTTCATCAATCTTTAGCCAAAGACGGTGTGAACTTGTTTTCTGGTGATAAATACGGTGGATTGTCTGAAATGGCTCTTTATTATGTTGGTGGTATCATCAAGCATGCTAAAGCACTTAATGCCTTTACAAATGCGTCAACTAACTCGTACAAACGCCTAGTACCTGGTTTTGAAGCTCCTGTAATGCTAGCTTACTCTGCACGTAACCGTTCAGCGTCAATTCGTATTCCAATTGTACCATCACCTAAAGCAATGCGAATCGAAGTTCGTTTCCCAGATCCTACAATGAATCCTTACCTAGGTTTTTCAGCTATGTTAATGGCTGGCCTTGACGGAATCAAAAACAAGATCCATCCTGGCGATGCTATGGACAAAGATTTATATGACCTACCAGCGGAAGAAGCAGCAGAAATTCCACAAGTAGCATCATCATTATCAGAAGCATTAGACGCTTTAGAAAATGACATGGATTTCTTAACTGAAGGTGGTGTTATGGATAAAGACATGATCGATGCCTATATCAACATTAAACGTTCAGAAGTAGAATTATTAAACTCAACAACTCACCCAGTTGAATTTGATATGTACTACAGCGTGTAGTGAATTCAAATAGATAGATTTAAAAAAGCTCACCTAGGTGAGCTTTTTTTGTGGTACATTTGTAATAATTTGGATAGATTATACGTAATTAAGATAAAACCTACGGAACAGGAATATCACTTTTGATTCACATTGCGCGTTTTTGCATTTTTTATATTTTAATGACACAAGCTTTTTCTGTTTTTGCAGGCTCAGCTAAGGTTTATGTGTGGCGAAACGAGCAAGGAGTATTAGTATTTTCTGATAGCCCTAAACCTGGTGCTGAAGAAGTTGATATTAAAGAACCTAACACCATAAAATCCTCCGTCGACACTTCTATTTTAGACATTAAACCTAAAGTCATCGACAACAGTTATCAAGTCGAAATTATTCAACCCGAAAATAATGCCACCATAAGAGACAACACTGGCTCTGCTTACGTGTCTGGTCGTATAAAACCTATTTTTAAGCGTGGCCTGCAAATACAATTGTACTTAGATGATAAACCCTATAAAAAACCACAAACTCATTCAATGTTTGTACTAAGAGATATAGACAGAGGCGAGCACCAAATAAAAATGTCACTACTTGATGATAAAGGCAAGGTTATTGCAACGTCATCTCCAGTAACGTTTTATATGCATAGAATATCGGTTAATAAGGCAAACTAGCCGGATTTCAGTGCATATTGCACCAACTTTATTTACACTCGTTACTTAGCGCACCAATTTAGTGCAAGGAAAAGTAATGACTAAAACTGTGGTAAATTTAAAAGAAATAAAAAGACACTATCAACAAGCATTACCAAATCAAATGGTAACGGCCATCGTTGTCTTAGATCAAGACCTGTCCATATGTTATGTCAATCCAGCAGCTGAAGCTCTATTAGTTAAAAGTTTAAGTAAAATTTACTTATTACCCATCGACCAAGTTTTTTACAACACCCCCATTAGTAACAAGCGCTTGCAACAGTTGTTGACTACCGGCCAAGAGTTCAGTGACAGCGATGTTTCTATTGAATTTTTCGACCAACGACAAATAACCGTTGAAATAACCGCATCATCTGTAAGCTTTGATCAATCTCCACATATTTTATTAGAGTTCAAACAAATTGATCAGCAAAAACAAATCAGTGCCGAAGCCTTTCAACAACAACAGTGGGAGTCTGCGCGAGATCTTATTCGTGGCCTAGCCCATGAGATTAAAAATCCATTAGGCGGCTTACGCGGTGCAGCTCAATTATTAGATTTAGAACTAAATGAAGAGCAAAAAGAATATACCGCAATGATCATCGAGCAAGCTGATAGATTAACAAACTTAGTGGACCGTTTATTAGGCCCTAACTACCTGCCAGTGATGAAGTTACAAAATATACATATGGTCATCGAAAAAGTATTCCAACTGACAAAATTTGATAACCCTAAAAATATTATATTAGCGCGTGATTATGACCCTTCCATTCCTGAGTTAACATTTGATCAAGACAAAATTCAGCAAACCGTGATCAACATTGTACATAACGCCATACAAGCTTTAGACAGTGAAAGTAAAATTACGCTTAGAACAAGAGCAGCAAGTAATAAAACCATTAATGGCAAGCGTATTAAACTGTGTGCAGAAATCAGCATTATTGATAATGGACCCGGTATTCCTGAACATATTCAAAGTACATTGTTCTACCCTATGGTTTCAGGACGAGCTTCAGGCACAGGCTTAGGGCTATCTATTTGCCAAACTATAATCCATCAACATCACGGTAAATTATCCTGTATAAGTCGACCTGGGCATACAGAGTTTACTATTTTGATACCTTTTGAAAGCGAGATAAAATAATGATCACCGAACAAGTATGGATCGTCGATGATGATAGTTCAATTAGATGGGTGCTAGAAAAAGCGCTTTCAAATGCCAATATAAGTGTAGGCACATTTCATAATCCAGAAGACCTATTGGTTGCATTAGAACATACCCAACCTGAAGTGATTATTTCAGACATACGTATGCCAAATATTGATGGTATGACCTTATTAGGTCAAATTAATGATGAGTACCCTTATATACCCGTTATTATCATGACTGCACATTCTGACCTTGATAGTGCAGTAAATGCATACCAAGGTGGTGCGTTTGAATATCTTCCTAAGCCTTTTGATATTGATGATGCTGTTACATTAGCCAATAGAGCGTTAACACATGCTCGCGAGCAAAAATCTAAAAAGCAAAACGTAGTCCCATCAGCTGATACTGTTGGTATAATTGGCGCAGCGCCATCTATGCAAGAAGTTTTTAGGACGATAGGACGCTTATCGCGTTCGAGCATCAGTGTATTAATTAACGGAGAATCAGGAACAGGTAAGGAATTGGTTGCTCATGCGTTACATATGCACAGCCCCCGTTCATCTGCACCTTTTATCCCTCTTAACATGGCCGCCATACCAAAAGATTTAATTGAATCTGAGTTATTTGGTCATGAAAAAGGTGCCTTTACGGGTGCTAATGCTGTTCGTCATGGACGGTTTGAGCAAGCACATCAAGGGACATTATTCTTAGATGAAATTGGTGATATGCCACTTGATATTCAAACAAGGTTATTACGAGTCCTCGCTGATGGACAATTTTATCGAGTAGGCGGACACTCTCCTATACAAGTTGATGTTCGTATTATTGCTGCTACACATCAAAATTTAGAAGAACGAGTAACGAATGGAGATTTTCGTGACGATCTTTTTCATAGACTCAACGTTATCAGAATTCAAATACCAAGTTTACGTGAAAGAAAAGAAGATATCAGCCAACTGGCTCAACATTTCCTCAAGCAAGCAGCAAACGAATTAGCCGTTGAAGTTAAAACATTGCATAAAAGTACACTTTCATATTTAGAACATTGTGAATGGCCTGGAAATGTTAGACAACTTGAAAATATATGTCGATTCCTTACTGTTATGGCAAGCGGAAAAGAAATTCTAATGTCAGACTTACCTAGCGAACTCACGGTTAAAGCTGTAACGGTAAAAAGTTCTAATGGCAGCTGGCAAGATAACTTAAAGAAGTGGGTTGATACTGAATTATCATCAGGTAAAAGTAATATTATAGAACAAGCATTACCAGAGTTTGAAAAAGTATTATTGGAAAGTGCCTTAAAACATACTCAAGGACATAAACAAGAAGCAGCTAAACGTTTAGGCTGGGGAAGAAATACATTAACACGTAAATTGAAAGAATTAGACATGCCAGATTAGTTTATAAATCTGGCGGCAATTTGTATCTTAGGCATTGGATAACGGAAAAGTTATAACATCATCAATCTTGTTTACTGATAATGCAATCATAACCAATCTGTCAATGCCAAGTGCTACACCGGCACATGCAGGTAAACCCTGTTCGAGCGCAGCAATAAAATTTTCATCTATCTCAAGAGTAGGCTTACCTAATTGTTTTCTAAGGTCGTTGTCTTGCATAAATCGTAGTTTTTGTTGCTCTACATTCGTTAATTCATTAAAACCATTAGCGAGTTCTACCCCCTTGTAATAACATTCAAATCGCTCAGCTACGCGTATATCTTTACTCGATATTTTTGCTAATGAGGCTTGGCTAGCGGGAAAGTCATACACAAAACATGGCGTGTCCTTGCCAATATCAGGCTCTATTAATTCTGCCATAATAAACTGTAGTAAGGTATCAACAGACTCTTCTTCCTGTAACCAATCACTTAGTTTATCAAACTGTGTAATAACACCTATCAGTTCTTTAATATTAGTATTTAATGGATCAAGGTTAACTTTATTAATAAATAGCGCTTGATAGCTAATTCTTTCAATTTTATCGCACTTAAGAATTAACTGCATGAGTTCTTCAACCTCATCCATCAGGTCAAAATGGTTAAAACCTAATCGATACCATTCCAACATAGTAAACTCAGGATTATGGTACCTTCCTTGCTGTTCATGACGAAATGCTTTACATATTTGATAACAACATCGATAGCCACTTGCTAACAGACGTTTCATTGCAAATTCTGGCGAGGTTTGAGCATATAAGACTGTTGACTCACTACAGTGACTTTCTGCTGAGTAATTAAAGTGAGTAACAAAGGCATCTAGGTGTGGATCAGTTACTGATGAACTTGATAAAAGTGGGGTATCGACTTCAATAACATCACGTTCTGAAAAAAATAACCTGATTAAAGATAGCACCTGCGAACGTTGCTTAGCATGGTGCCAATCCATAGTGGGTTGCCATGACATAAAAGTTACCTACCTTAAGGAAGAAATATTATTGGAATATTGACTAACAGTGTAATCAAAAGGCTAAAAGATGAACAATTGGTTTTACTACAGTCGCTGTTGTTAGGATACGATAAATAAAAACGCATAAACAGCAAAAAGCCCGACTCTTTCGAATCGGGCTTCTTAAATAGGAGCCTGATAATGTCCTACTCTCACATGGGAACTCCCACACTACCATCGGCGCTAACACGTTTCACTTCTGAGTTCGGAATGGGATCAGGTGGGACCATGTCGCTATTGTCATCAGACAAAAAACTTTATGAATTAATTAACTTAAAAATTAGCTAAGTCATAAGGTTTTAGACAAAAAACCCGTAGCGTCAGCTACGGGTTTCTCTAAATAGAAGCCTAGCAATGTCCTACTCTCACATGGGAACTCCCACACTACCATCGGCGCTAACACGTTTCACTTCTGAGTTCGGAATGGGATCAGGTGGGGCCATGTCGCTATTGTCGCTAGACAAAAAGGGTACAATCTTGAAAGCTGTTCATTAAGACGTGTCTCAATGATAATAAATACGTTTTGACGTGCACGGATGCACTAATGTCGTGTTGGCATGGATGCCAAAGAACGACGCTTCTCTTATTCACACAATTGTCATGCGTGATGCGTGTATTCCTACACTTTTGTCAAACTTCATACAACAAAACCACTTGGGTGTTGTATGGTTAAGCCTCACGGGTAATTAGTATTGGTTAGCTCAATGCCTCGCAGCACTTCCACACCCAACCTATCAACGTTGTAGTCTCCAACGACCCTTTAGGGAGCTTAAAGCTCCAGTGAGAACTCATCTCAAAGCCTGCTTCCCGCTTAGATGCTTTCAGCGGTTATCAGTTCCGAACGTAGCTACCGGGCAATGCTATTGGCATAACAACCCGAACACCAGCGGTTCGTCCACTCCGGTCCTCTCGTACTAGGAGCAGCCCTCTTCAATTCTCAAACGCCCACGGCAGATAGGGACCGAACTGTCTCACGACGTTCTAAACCCAGCTCGCGTACCACTTTAAATGGCGAACAGCCATACCCTTGGGACCGACTTCAGCCCCAGGATGTGATGAGCCGACATCGAGGTGCCAAACACCGCCGTCGATATGAACTCTTGGGCGGTATCAGCCTGTTATCCCCGGAGTACCTTTTATCCGTTGAGCGATGGCCCTTCCATACAGAACCACCGGATCACTATGACCTACTTTCGTACCTGCTCGACGTGTCTGTCTCGCAGTTAAGCTGGCTTATGCCATTGCACTAACCGTACGATGTCCGACCGTACTTAGCCAACCTTCGTGCTCCTCCGTTACTCTTTAGGAGGAGACCGCCCCAGTCAAACTACCCACCAGACAGTGTCCCCAAGCCCGATAAGGGCCCTAGGTTAGAACATCACGCATACAAGGGTGGTATTTCAAGGTTGGCTCCACCGCATCTGGCGACACGGTTTCAAAGCCTCCCACCTATCCTACACATGTAGGAGCAATGTTCACTGTCAAGCTATAGTAAAGGTTCACGGGGTCTTTCCGTCTAGCCGCGGGTATACGGCATCTTAACCGCAATTTCAATTTCACTGAGTCTCGGGTGGAGACAGTGTGGCCATGATTACGCCATTCGTGCAGGTCGGAACTTACCCGACAAGGAATTTCGCTACCTTAGGACCGTTATAGTTACGGCCGCCGTTTACCGGGGCTTCGATCATGAGCTTCTCCGAAGATAACCCAATCAATTAACCTTCCGGCACCGGGCAGGCGTCACACCGTATACGTCATCTTTCGATTTTGCACAGTGCTGTGTTTTTAATAAACAGTTCCAGCCACCTGGTTACTTCGACTCTCCTGTGCTTACTCCGCAAGGGATTCACACGAGAGAGCGTACCTTCTCCGAAGTTACGGTACTATTTTGCCTAGTTCCTTCACCCGAGTTCTCTCAAGCGCCTTAGTATTCTCTACCTAACCACCTGTGTCGGTTTGGGGTACGGTTCCTATATATCTGAAGCTTAGAAGCTTTTCCTGGAAGCATGGCATCAATGACTTCAACTCCGTAGAGTCTCGTCTCGTATCTCAGCGTTGAATGAAGTCCCGGATTTACCTAAGACAACCGCCTACATACTTTCACACGGACTACCAACGCCGTGCTCACCTAGCCTACTCCGTCCCTCCTTCGCAATATATAGAAGTACAGAAATATTAATCTGTTTCCCATCGACTACGCGTTTCCGCCTCGCCTTAGGGGCCGACTTACCCTGCCCTGATTAACATGGGACAGGAAACCTTGGTCTTTCGGCGGGGGAGTTTTTCACTCCCCTTATCGTTACTCATGTCAGCATTCGCACTTCTGATACCTCCAGCAAGCTTTACAACTCACCTTCAACGGCTTACAGAACGCTCCCCTACCACTTGTTCCTAAGAACAAATCCGCAGCTTCGGTGACTAGTTTAGCCCCGTTACATCTTCCGCGCAGACCGACTCGACTAGTGAGCTATTACGCTTTCTTTAAAGGATGGCTGCTTCTAAGCCAACCTCCTAGCTGTCTATGCCTTTCCACATCGTTTCCCACTTAACTAGTACTTTGGGACCTTAGCTGGCGGTCTGGGTTGTTTCCCTCTTCACAACGGACGTTAGCACCCGTAGTGTGTCTCCCGCATATCACTCATTGGTATTCGGAGTTTGCAAAGGGTTGGTAAGTCGGGATGACCCCCTAGCCTTAACAGTGCTCTACCCCCAATGGTGTTCGTGCGAGGCTCTACCTAAATAGATTTCGGGGAGAACCAGCTATCTCCCGGCTTGATTAGCCTTTCACTCCGACCCACAAGTCATCACCGCATTTTTCAACATACGTGTGTTCGGTCCTCCAGTTGATGTTACTCAACCTTCAACCTGCCCATGGGTAGATCGCCGGGTTTCGGGTCTATACCCTGCAACTAAACGCGCAGTTAACACTCGCTTTCGCTACGGCTCCCCTATTCGGTTAACCTTGCTACAGAATATAAGTCGCTGACCCATTATACAAAAGGTACGCAATCACCGGACTAAATCCGGCTCTCACTGCTTGTACGTATGCGGTTTCAGGTTCTATTTCACTCCCCTCACAGGGGTTCTTTTCGCCTTTCCCTCACGGTACTGGTTCACTATCGGTCAGTTAGGAGTATTTAGCCTTGGAGGATGGTCCCCCCATGTTCAGTCAACGTTTCACGTGTGCCGACCTACTCGATTTCATGATAAGTTTATTTTCGTGTACGGGCTATCACCCTGTATCGCTCTACTTTCCAGTAGATTCCACTAACTTACAAACCACTTAAGGGCTAATTCGCGTTCGCTCGCCGCTACTAACGAAATCTCGGTTGATTTCTTTTCCTCGGGGTACTTAGATGTTTCAGTTCTCCCGGTTCGCCTCATTAAGCTATGTATTCACTTAATGATACCCAAGTTACCTTGGGTGGGTTTCCCCATTCGGACATCTTTGGCTATAACGGTTTTTATCACCTCACCAAAGCTTTTCGCAGATTAACACGTCCTTCATCGCCTCTAACTGCCAAGGCATCCACCACATACGCTTAGTCACTTAACCATACAACCCCAAGTAGTTTCCTATTTGGTACAAGCAGGTGACAAAACCCGCTCAATTGTAAAGTCTGACATTTTCACGCACACAAAGTGTGTCTTGAATAAGAGTGGTAATAAATTTAACTCGTAAAAGTAAATTTACTACCGGGTTGATTACGTTTCCGAGGAGGAACCGTAATCACCATCATTAACAGGCGATATTCCCGTTAATAACAGCTTGGTATTTATAATTTACAAACAACAGCGCGACACCGTGTTTGTCATATAAATACCGGTATTTATATCAGCTTTCCAGATTGTTAAAGAACTAAATTCATACGCGCATTCGGTATAAATCTTGGTTTAAAAAACCAAACTTAACTTATCAACTTGAGATAGTTTAAGTTTGGTCTCTTTCTTTATGAAGAAGAATTGGTAGGTCTGGGCAGACTTGAACTGCCGACCTCACCCTTATCAGGGGTGCGCTCTAACCAGCTGAGCTACAGACCTGCATCGCATCAAAAATCGATACTACATAATAAGTGGTGGAGCTAAGCAGGATCGAACTGCTGACCTCCTGCGTGCAAGGCAGGCGCTCTCCCAGCTGAGCTATAGCCCCTTATTATGCTAGGGTTTTACGTTTTCTTCTTCTAATTTGTTATCATGTAATTTGTGTAGACACTCTGAAACCGAGGTTTCCATTAAGCTGCTTTACTTCAAGATAAGGAGGTGATCCAACCCCAGGTTCCCCTAGGGTTACCTTGTTACGACTTCACCCCAGTCATGAATCACAAAGTGGTGACCGTCCTCCCCGAAGGGTTAAACTAGCCACTTCTTTTGCAACCCACTCCCATGGTGTGACGGGCGGTGTGTACAAGGCCCGGGAACGTATTCACCGTAGCATTCTGATCTACGATTACTAGCGATTCCGACTTCATGGAGTCGAGTTGCAGACTCCAATCCGGACTACGACAAGCTTTGTGGGATTCGCTCCACCTCGCGGTATTGCTGCCCTCTGTACTTGCCATTGTAGCACGTGTGTAGCCCATCCCGTAAGGGCCATGATGACTTGACGTCGTCCCCACCTTCCTCCGGTTTATCACCGGCAGTCTCCTTAGAGTTCCCGCCACTACGCGCTGGCAAATAAGGATAGGGGTTGCGCTCGTTGCGGGACTTAACCCAACATTTCACAACACGAGCTGACGACAGCCATGCAGCACCTGTCACAGAGTTCCCGAAGGCACAAGTCTATCTCTAGTCTCTTCTCTGGATGTCAAGGGATGGTAAGGTTCTTCGCGTTGCATCGAATTAAACCACATGCTCCACCGCTTGTGCGGGCCCCCGTCAATTCATTTGAGTTTTAACCTTGCGGCCGTACTCCCCAGGCGGTCAACTTAGCGCGTTAGCTACGCCACCCACAGATCAAGTCTACAGACGGCTAGTTGACATCGTTTACGGCGTGGACTACCAGGGTATCTAATCCTGTTTGCTCCCCACGCTTTCGTGCCTCAGTGTCAGTCTTTGTCCAGGTAGCCGCCTTCGCCACTGATGTTCCTTCCAATCTCTACGCATTTCACCGCTACACTGGAAATTCCACTACCCTCTACAAAACTCTAGCTTGCCAGTTCAAAATGCAGTTCCCAGGTTGAGCCCAGGGCTTTCACATCTTGCTTAACAAACCACCTACGCACGCTTTACGCCCAGTAATTCCGATTAACGCTTGCACCCCTCGTATTACCGCGGCTGCTGGCACGAAGTTAGCCGGTGCTTCTTCTGCGAGTAACGTCACAGCTAGCAGTTATTAACTACTAACCTTTCCTCCTCGCTGAAAGTGCTTTACAACCCGAAGGCCTTCTTCACACACGCGGCATGGCTGCATCAGGCTTTCGCCCATTGTGCAATATTCCCCACTGCTGCCTCCCGTAGGAGTCTGGGCCGTGTCTCAGTCCCAGTGTGGCTGATCATCCTCTCAAACCAGCTAGAGATCGTCGCCTTGGTAAGCCATTACCTTACCAACTAGCTAATCTCACTTGGGCTAATCAATGAGCGAGAGGTGCCGAAGCGTCCCCCCTTTGGTCCGTAGACGTTATGCGGTATTAGCAGTCGTTTCCAACTGTTGTCCCCCACTCAAAGGCATATTCCCAAGCATTACTCACCCGTCCGCCGCTCGTCAGCAGATAGCAAGCTATCTCTGTTACCGCTCGACTTGCATGTGTTAAGCCTGCCGCCAGCGTTCAATCTGAGCCATGATCAAACTCTTCAATTAAAAATCGTTTGTGATGCTCACCTTAACTAACCGAAGTTAACCAAGAAAAGACATCTGCTCAATGAATTCTGTCGTGTTACTTTCTATCCGACTAAAGAAGAAAGTAACTACATAAAACGTATATTTAAACTCGAAAGTCTAAATGATACTTATTTTTTGTGTGACATCATATTAAGCTGTTTTTTTGTTACCCGAGGGTAACTATGTAAAATCAACGTTAATGTGAGTGCCCACACAAATTGCATGATAACTAATTGTTAAAGAACGTTAGTTGATACTCGAAGTAAAAAACTAACCGAAACAAAATCTCATTCGCTTTGCTTCGTTGCTGCAGGCCTTGCCTGAAGCGAGATGCGCATTCTACGCAACTCAGTTTTAATGTCAACGTTTTATTTGAATTTATTTTAAAAGTTTTTAAAACTTTCAAAACCTTTCTTTAAAACGTTAAGTTAACCAATTCAGCCTAAACCGCGCTAGATAACTTATTAAAACAGTTCGTTGGGGTGACCCCTTGGAACTGGAGCGCATTTTAGAGATTTTTGACCTCACGTCAACACCTAAAGTGCATTTAATTTCGAAAATGCGTTTGTTTGCTTTTTTATTGAACTAATAGCCTAGTTTACAGACTAATTAGTATGAAGTTGGCCAAGTTTGGCTAGCAGTTTATTTAAAGTATTTGTTCTTATGTACAAATAAACAGGAGATATATAGTAATTTATACTCTATATTGTTTTAAACATAAGAATAATAATACAAACATACAGGAACTTTCCTTAGTGTTTGTTCAGAGAGCATAACAAATGAAAAAATTAATCATCTTGTTAATGCTTGCTGGCATTAGTAGTACAGTTATGGCAAAGGATATTGCTGAGTATAAACAGGAACGTTTAATAGCTAAGATATTAAACCAACAAGTAAAGAAACATAGAACAATTCAAAGCAGTGTACATTCTATACTTTCACGTTACCCTGAAAAAGTAGATACCGTTATGGCAGTTGCTTTTAAGCGCTACCCTGAAGAGTATCGTCAAATTATGTTAGGAGCGTTATCAGCCCAACCCGTTTTGGCTTGTGATGTAATTGCTAATTCAATTAAAGCTAAAGTTGCTCCAAGCAGTGAACTAGTTGAAATAGCGATAAAAGCTGAACCGGCATATGCTCAAGAGATAGTTAATACTGCTGTAAAGTTTAATCCTAGTGAAATTGAAAACATTGTTCGAATCGCCATACGAACCGAGCCTTACGATACGAGTAACATCGTCAATAACACAGCATCTAGTTATCCTAGTAAAATGTTGAATATACTCACCGCAGCTATTACTGCGATACCTGAACAAGCCAGTAATATAGTTAAGGATATTTTAGCTATATTCCCTAATCAGGCTGACACGGTAGTTAAAACAGCGATTACTCAAAGTAAAGATAACCAATACGAAGGTATAGTAAATGCAGCTATAGATTCTGGCTTTGATAAAGACTCAGCCATTGCAGCTGCAATTGCTGGCGGTGCCAATAAAGATACCTTGGCTAATTTAAAGCATTAAGCTGATATCTTTACAATAAGTTTGTAATACGAAAAAGCCCAGTAATTACTGGGCTTTTTATTGTCTGCTATTAAGTGATTATATTAGCTTTGTTCTCGCTCAATCGCTCTGTATGCAATATCAGTTCGATATTCAACACCCTGCCATGAAATTTGCTGTAATAATTCATAAGCTGCCTGTTGCGCTTTAGTAACATTAGCACCTAATGCAGTTGCACATAACACACGACCACCTGCGGTAACTATGGCGCCATCTTTTTCAGCTGTACCGGCATGAAATATTTTTCGATCAGATGCTTTATTAGTATCTAGTCCCGAAATAATATCGCCTTTTGGATAACTTGCTGGATATTTAGCTGCCGCCATTACAACGCCTACTGCCGGACGTGGATCAAAATCAATCGTTGCTTTGTCTAATTCACCACGGCAAGCCATCATACATAATTCAACAAGATCAGATTTTAAACGCATCATAATAGGTTGAGTTTCTGGATCACCAAATCGGCAATTGTATTCAATCACTTTTGGTGTGCCATCAGTATCAATCATTAGTCCTGCATATAAGAATCCGGTATATGACGCACCTTCTCTAGCCATACCTTCGACCGTTGGCATAATAACTTCATTCATTGCACGTTGATGAATTTCTGGGGTAACAACTGGTGCAGGAGAATATGCGCCCATGCCACCAGTATTTGGACCTTGATCACCATTGTATGCACGCTTATGATCTTGGCTGGTCGCAAATGCTAAAACATTCTTTCCGTCAACCATCACTATAAAACTAGCTTCTTCACCTTCTAAAAACTCTTCAATTACTACGCGATGTCCTGCGTCACCAAAGGCATTTCCAGCGAGCATATCTTGAATTGCATCTTCTGCTTCTGCCAGTGTCATTGCTACAATTACACCTTTACCCGCAGCAAGACCGTCGGCTTTAACAACAATGGGAGCACCTTGTTCACGAACATAGGCCAGAGCAGGTTCAATTTCAGTGAAGTTTTGATAACTACCAGTAGGAATATTGTTTCTAGCTAAAAAATCTTTGGTGAATGATTTCGAGCCTTCAAGTTGCGCTGCTTTTGCACTAGGTCCAAAAATCATTAAACCCTCAGCTTGAAAAGCATCAACCACGCCATCTACTAGCGGTTGTTCAGGACCAACAATCGTTAAAGCAACTTTATTATCTTTAGCAAAATTGACTAAAGCTGGAATGTCGCCAGCAGAGATCGCAATATTTTCTAATTTAGCTTCTGTAGCCGTACCTGCATTACCTGGTGCAACAAACACTTTTGTTACTGAAGATGATTGTGCAGCTTTCCATGCTAACGCATGCTCACGACCGCCACTACCAATGACCAAAACATTCATTCAATTACATTCCTAGTTTGTTAAATCGCTATAGCCTATTGAAAACAGACCATAGCGGTTCAATATTATTTTACAAATTTTAATGTCATGCGATCACTTTCGCCAATCGCCATATATTTAGCTTTATCTTCATCGCCTAAACGTAATACCGGCGGTAAGGTCCAAACACCTTTTGGATAAACAGCCATATCTTTTGGGTTAGCATTTATTTCACTGCTTGCTGCAAGGGTAAAGCCAGCCGCTTTTGCTTGTTCAATCGTTTTACTTTGCGAAACATAGCCGATTGCTTTTTTAGGGTCAACGCCTTCAGGTAAACGATGCTCTACTACACCTAATATGCCACCTTTTTTCAACGCTTTGTATGCATCTTTAAACGCTTGTTCGACACCTTCATCGCGCCAGTTGTGTAGGTTACGAAATGTTAATACCATATCAGCAGTACCTGCAGGAGCAAGTTCACTTGTTTGACGTGGTATAAAGTTTGTTAACTCAACTTCACTAAAAACGTCATTGCTCGCAAGCATTTTAACTAATTGCTTACGTGAATTACTGTAATAGTTATCTTCGCCAGTATCTGGGTAATGTGCTCCATAAAGTTTACCTTTACCTTTAAGGGCTGGCGCTAAAATTTCGGTATACCAACCACCGCCTGGTGTAATCTCAACAACAGTCATCATTGGGTTAAAACCAAAAAACTCTAAGGTTTGTTTTGGATGACGGTATTCATCACGTGCTTTGTTTTTTGCTGAACGGTGATCGCCCGCAATAGCTTTTTCAAGTTGGCCTTGATGATGAGCATCTTGATGGGCGGCAACGAAACCTGAACATAATAAAGTTGCAGACACGATTGACGCGGTAAAAACTTTTTTGAACGTTTGAGCTGTTGTATGCATTTTATCTTCCATTAACGAGTAAATTTTTATAGAAGCTAGTTATAGCAGATTTCTACCAGATGTTCAGTGCCGAAAGTTTTATCTTATCGACAAAAAGCAGCATTTAAACTTAATTACATGTCACAAAATATTAATTTTACTTCAAACAGGCAAATTTCAACCGATTTAGAAAAAATGATAGCTGAATAACTACACCCAGATAAAAGGATTACCTGAGCATAGTTTACTCATTCAGACTTATTAATGACGAAAATGGCGCATACCGGTAAATACCATTGCGATATTATGCTCGTCTGCTGCAGCAATAACTTCATTGTCACGCATTGAACCACCTGGCTGAATTACCGCCGTAATACCGGCTTCAGCTGCAGCATCCAAACCATCACGAAATGGGAAGAATGCATCAGATGCCATTACCGAACCTGCCACTTCTAAGTTTTCGTCCGCAGCTTTAATACCAGCAACTTTCGCAGAATATACACGGCTCATTTGACCAGCACCTACACCGATAGTTGAGCTATTTTTAACGTAGACAATGGCGTTAGATTTAACATATTTCGCTACTTTCCAACAAAACTGTAAATCGCGCATTTCTTCAGACGTAGGTTTACGTTTAGTAACAACGGTTAGTTCATCACTTGTTACACTACCTTGGTCTGTGTCTTGTACTAATAAACCACCATTAACACGCTTAAAATCAAAACCTGTGGTTTTCGAAGACCACTGGCCACAAGCTAGTAAACGTAAATTAGGTTTAGTGGCTACAATTTTTGCCGCCGCATCAGAAATACTAGGGGCTATAATAACTTCAACAAATTGGCGAGAAACAATAGCTTGTGCAGTTTCTTCATCTAATTCACGGTTAAAAGCGATAATGCCACCAAAAGCAGACGTTGGGTCTGTTTTATAAGCACCTTCATAAGCCGCTAAAATATCATCACCAATAGCCACACCACATGGGTTTGCATGTTTAACAATAACGCAAGCCGGCTCATCAAACTCTTTAACACATTCTAGAGCAGCATCAGTATCAGCAATATTATTATAGGATAATGCTTTACCTTGAAGTTGCTTCGCGGTTGAAACCGATGCTTCTTCAGGAGACGCTTCTACATAGAATGCAGCATCTTGATGTGAGTTTTCACCGTAGCGTAAATCTTGCTTTTTAATAAACTGGCTATTAAAAGTGCGTGGGAATTTTTGACTCTCTAAATTAACGGTTTCATTACTACCATGTGCTGGTAACATTTTACCAAAGTAGTTAGCGATCATGCCGTCGTATGCTGCAGTGTGTTCATAGGCAGCAATGGCTAAATCAAAGCGTGTTTGATAAACCAATGAACCATTGTTAGCAGTCATTTCAGCTAAAACGCGGTCGTAATCATGAGCATTAACGACAATAGTGACATCTTTATGGTTTTTAGCAGCAGCACGAACCATCGTTGGTCCACCAATATCGATATTTTCAATCGCGTTTTCTAAAGAGCAATTTTCATCAGCAACAGCATTAGCAAATGGATAAAGATTGACGACAACAAGGTCAATCGCATTAATGTCATTTTCAGTCATTACTGCTTCGTCAATACCACGACGTGCTAAAATGCCGCCATGAACTTTTGGATGCAAAGTTTTAACACGGCCGTCCATAATTTCTGGGTGACCTGTGTATTCAGATACTTCTGTTACTTTAATGCCATTTTCAGCCAATAACTTCGCGGTACCACCTGTAGATAAAAGGTCGACGCCTTTTTGTGATAGTGAGCGAGCAAATTCAACAATACCGGTTTTGTCTGAAACACTTAATAGTGCACGTTTGATTGGGCGTGGTGTATCCATGGTTTTTCTAATTACCTATAAATTAAAATAAAATGGTTGTCTTACCTATAATAGATGCCTGCAGCGCGGTGTAGCCCGCTAATACACATCCATTATCATTGTTATGCTTTATTACTCTGACCTAGATGCTAAAGTTGACTAACTGGATAACTTTTACATCTCTAAAAACAAAAAAGCACCCGAGGGTGCTTTTAATTGACAGGCTAACCTGTCGTACTTTTTAGTTCATGCCGTATTTTTTTAACTTCTTACGCAAAGTACCGCGGTTGATGCCTAATAAGTTAGCTGCGCGGGTTTGGTTACCACGCGTGTATTGCATTACTTCTTCAAGCATTGGCGCTTCAATTTCTGAAAGTACAAGGTCGTACATATCATCAACGTCATTACCGTTTAACTGTGACAAGTAGTTTTTAATAGCTACTTTCGCTTGTGTGCGTAAAGGCGAGGCCTTTGTCTGAGTTTGTAGATCACCGGTAATAAATGGAGAGGAAATATTTTGTTCAAACATAAAGTTCAGACTCTTTCTAAAGTTAAATTATCAAAATACATAGTTAATGCGTCAAGTTGTTGTGAAACTGACTCAAGTGCATTAAAAATAGAACGAAACGATTTTCCTTGTTCATGCGTTTGCATGTACCAAGAAACATGTTTACGGGCAAAACGTACACCCATAAATTCACCGTAAAATTTGTGTAATTCCATTACATGCCCAATTAAAATTGAACGTACTTCATCCGTTGAAGGAGCAGGCAAATGCCTACCCGTTTTCAAAAAATAATTAATTTCTCGAAAAATCCAAGGTCTCCCTTGGGCACCACGACCAACCATAATGGCATCAGCCCCAGTGTAATTCAGCACTTGTTCCGCTTTTTCCGCACAAGTAATATCACCGTTAGCAACAACAGGAATAGTCACACTTTGCTTAATTGCTTTTATGGTGTCGTACTCTGCATTACCTTTATAAAAGTCATTACGAGTACGGCCATGCACAGCAAGTGATTGTATTCCGTTATGTTCAGCAATATTGGCTATTTCAATACCGTTACGAGTGTTTTCACACCAGCCAGTTCGAATTTTCAACGTTACGGGAATATCTACCGCATTAACCACAGCTTTAACAATTTGCTCGACTAACGCGGGTTCTTTCAGTAACGCTGAACCTGCTAATTTTTTATTTACTTTTTTTGCTGGACACCCCATATTGATATCAATAATTTGAGCGCCATTATCAGCATTGAACCTAGCAGCAAAAGCTAATTCTTCAGGATCTGAGCCGGCAATTTGCACGGAACGTATACCTGCTTCTTCGCTATGCAACATACGACGTTGAGATTTACCGGTATTCCACACTTTTGGATTAGACGACATCATTTCTGATACTGCTAACCCTGCCCCCATCTGACAACATAATTGTCTGAATGGTTGATCTGTAATTCCCGCCATGGGTGCAAGCATAGTATTGCTTGCTAAAGTGTATGGACCTATCTTCACGCTGTTGTTTTTTTGAGCTACTAGTCAAAAGGGCGCTAAGTTTACGCGTTTTTTTTAGGATTGAAAAGGATATAAATTGAACAAAAAGCGCTTTTTTTCACGTTTTTTATATTGACATTTTATAAAGTGTTAATGCGAGCAGATTTTGTACAATTTGATAACAAAACCTGCTCACTTTTTAAGACATTTATAAAAAACTATTTGCGAACACCTGACAAGCGAACCCACTCTTCTTGAACCTTTATCGGATCCATCTGACAAAACTCACCATAAATAGTTTGTAATTGCTGAGCCTGCTCTTCTAAAACGCCTGATAAAGCGAGTACGCCGTTACTGGCAACATATTCAATTATCACAGGAGCAAGCTCGCGTAATGGTCCTGCTAATATATTTGCCACCACAACGTCGGCTTTAAATTTGGGTTGATCTTTTGGGAGAAATAATTCTAAGCGGTCTTCACATTGATTGCGTTTTGCATTTTCTAAACTGGCTTGTAGTGCTTGAGGGTCAATATCAATACCAATGACTTTTTTCGCCCCTAATTTAAGCGCAGCTAATGACAAAATTCCTGAGCCACAACCGAAATCGACCACGGTTTTACCCACTAGGTCTAAACCATCAAGCCATGTTAAACATAAAGCCGTTGTTGGGTGAGTACCAGTACCAAACGCTAAGCCGGGATCAAGCATAACATTTACCGCACTCGGGTCAGGCACTTCACGCCAACTTGGGCAAACCCATAAACGTTGACCAAACTTCATCGGATGAAAATTGTCCATCCATTCGCGTTCCCAGTCTTTGTCTTCCAATTGCTCAAGTTTGTATGCCATATTGGCTTTATCTGGATGAATACCTTTTAAGTAATTAAGTACTTTATCCATATCATGACTTGCATCATATAAGCCCATTACGACTGTATTGTTCCAATAGATAACTTCGTCACCGGGTAAAGGTTCATATATAGGTGTGTCTTTAGCGTCGATAAAAGTAACGGCTTGTGCACCACACGCGCTAAGCCAATCACTATATTTTTCGGCAGTGTCTTCATCAGCACTTAATCTAAGCTGGATCCAGGGCATGTTTCTTCTCATTAAAATTTTTTTGCTAGTTTATCATTCTCTACCGCGACAAAATAGCTTCTTTAGCCATATACTAAGCTAATAACCTTCGGTAACTTAGTGCGTTCATAAAAATCACAAGCTTAGTAATCACCCCTTATTTAAATACAATTACTTGCTTGAATTAAACAAACCTTAAGGATAAAAAATGTTAGATTTACTACCCGATTTATTCGACGACCACGCTGATAAGCTTTCTTTGGCCGCCCCTATTTTTAAAGACTATGGTGGTAACACTATATTTCATGGCGAAATAGTCACAGTGAGTTGTTACAACGATAATTCCAAAGTTAAAGAGCTAGTCGCCACTGACGGTACCAATAAAGTGATGGTTGTTGATGGCAAAGCCAGTATGACAAACGCTTTGCTTGGCGACATGTTAGCCGAATTGGCTGTAAAAAATGGTTGGCAAGGCATTGTTATTAATGGCTGTATTCGTGATGCAGGCACAATAGCCACCTTACCTATAGCAGTAAAAGCATTAGGTTGTAGCCCTATAAAAACTGAAAAGTTAGGTAAAGGCGAAGTAAACCAACAAATTAACTTTGCGGAGTTAAGCTTTTCACCTGGTCAATACATTTATGGTGATCTTAATGGCTTAGCCACCAGTACAACATTAATATCTTTTTAACGCCTAGCATCTTAATTCATTTAACACAGATAAAATTAACATTGACCCCGAAGGTTAGAGATTAACAATGAAGTACTTCCCTATATTTTTAGACGCCAAATACATTAACGCTATAATAATAGGAGGCGGTGAAGTCGCGGCTCGCAAAATAGATTTATTATTAAAGTCGACCACTGATATTACTATTATGTCGGAAACATTGAATAGCAGTGTAGAACGACTAGTCAATTTACATCAATTGACCTGGCTTAAGCATAATTATCAACCAGGCCACCTTAGCAACGCCAATATTGTTATTGCCGCTACTGACAGTATCGAAGTTAATAGCGCCGTTGCAGCTGAGAGCACACAACTAAAGTTACTCACTAATGTAGTCGATCAACCTGAGCTTTGTAACTACATCACGCCAGCCATTATTGATAGAACTCCCATGATAATAGCTATGTCTAGCTCTGGTAGTGCGCCTATTCTCTTACGTATGTTACGAGAGCAGATCGAAAAAACGTTACCTAACGGTTATGGCAAGTTAGCCGAATTTTCATTTAAATTTAGAGATCATGTTAAAGCACGGGTGAAAAGCATACGTGACCGTCGTACTTTTTGGGAACGCACATTACGAGGTAGCATAGGTGAAGCTATATTAGCTGGCGAAACAACCTCGGCTGAGCAACAATTAATTGCCAGTTTAAAAGTTCAAGTTCCGCCTCCAAATGGCGAAATAGTCTTTATATATACAGGTGATGGTAATCCTGACAACCTGACACTAAATGCGCACAGAGAAATGCAATTTGCTGATGCCGTTTTCTACGATCAAGAAGTTAATACCGATATCATTGAATACATCAGGCGTGACGCCAGTAAATTTCCTCAAGATATATCATCAAGTATTTTAATTAATGTTCAGCACGCGCTAGATTTAGCCGAAAAGGGTGAAAAAGTTATATATTTACTGCACGGTACATTAGAGCTACCTAGCAATAAAACCTTAACTGAAAGTCCAATTACTAAAAAGCATTTATATAGCGGCAACTAGTAGCTGCCGCTTTGTGCTAACTTAGTGCTGATGGCCGCTATTCGTCACCACAGCATTATCTCTAGGTGCAGATGTCGGCATCGAAAAGCCTTGGTTAATCATTTTAGCTAAAAATGGAATGCCTTCGTTATCTCCCACATCCGCATAATCAGTTGTTTGATAAGTATCGTATTGCTTAAATAACGCCGGCATATTTTCGTCATTGTGTTGATATTTTGTTAGCTGCCATTGCTGTGTTAGCTGCGCGCTTTGCAATTTAAGTGATTTTACTAAGCGTAAATTTGGTAACCAAATCAATTGAAAACCCTGATGCTGGCCTTTCAATACTTTACCTTTCAATACATAGTACTCTTCAAGCAAGCAACCTGATCCCCTTTGCTCAACCAGTTGCAATTGATTAAGTACGGGTATGTCAACCAACTGAAAAACATCTTGCCACTGTGGCTGATATCTCAATTCATTCGGTTGATAGTCAATAATATGCTGATACTTGTCAAATGCTCTGCTGAGCGATAAACGATTAGCATGTAATGACCAAATGTCATTGATACCTTTATTAACATTGCGTTGCAAAATTTGATTATTATTACGATGTAATTCGAATAATTGCTGAACTGGTGGTTGTTTCAATTCGTTTTCGGTAGTTTGAGTATCAAGTTGATAATAAGCACTGATTACATCAGCAGAAATTTCGCACTCATTGGCACTAGCACTTAATGATAAGGTGAATAATAAGGCGGCAATAATTTTCATAATAAAACCTATTAAGACATATTGTTGTGTCGTTATATAACAATGACTAGCCAGCATGATTGATCAATACGGTTAATGCAGACTAGCGAAAAAGGAAGTTACCATTTTTAAGGTGACAACTTCCCTAAATAAACTAACTCAGCGCTAATTAGTTTAATGCTTGCTCAGCCTTGCTCACTAAATCAGCGGCGTAATCCATGGCATGAAAAATCACACTTTGTTCATTCGTACCAGTAATTAAATGTGCTCCCGGTCCTGACGCATAAATACCTACATCTTCACCCGCGTGCGTTTCAGAGCCCATGGGTACTAAAGCTTCTTGGTGAAAACCAGCAGAAGTGGTATCAACAGAACTTAAATCCACACGTCCTGTGACTGCATCACCGCTATAACCAACATCAACATCCGTTTCTGACCCTAAATCTCTAAAACCTTTTCCGTTGGTATAACCTAAAGTGGTATATGGCATACCATCGCTTGCTAGACTTGGTTCAGTACTACCCACACTCACTACTTTGCCTAAAATAGGATTACCACGCTTAGGGTAGCCAGCCATGGTAAATACATGACTATGATCAGCGGTGACAATAATTAACGTCTCCTCAGGGTCTGTGGAATCAACAGCCGCTTGTACCGCATCAGCAAAAGCCATAGCGTCAGTTAATGCACCATGAGCACTACCAGCATGATGACCGTGATCAATTCTGCCCGCTTCAACCATCAGGAAGAAACCTTCTTCGTTGTTATCAAGTACATCAATCGCTTTACTAGTCATCTCCTTTAAAGAAGGCTCACCGGCAATATCATTACCTCGGTCAGCTTCATATTGCATATGTGATTCATTGAACAAACCAAATAAACGCGGCGTTGTATTGGCATCAACAGCGTCAAAGCCTGCTTGGTCGATAACATAGCTACCGGCTGGATACTGTGCTTTCCATTCTGCGGTTAAGTCTCGACCATCGGTTCTATCACCTTCAATAGCACTTACTGCATCAGCACTATTAAATGCGGCATCTTTTGGTAAAAAGTGTCGTCTTCCGCCACCTAATACTACTTCGATACCATCAACATCAGCGCCAGCAAACTTGCTTTCCATATCACTTTCAAAACTAATCAACTGTGAAGCGATATCGACACAACCAGCTGTAATAGCATCGGCTGGCATATCAGAAATATCTTCCCAGTTTCGGTCAGCTGATTTTGCGTAAGTTGCCGCCGGCGTAGCATGAGTAATACGTGCAGTAGAGATAATGCCCGTTGATTTACCCGCTATTTCAGCTAATTCTAAGGCGGTGACTAACTCATTGCCTGATACCGTATAACAATCTCCTCGGCTAATGGCTTCACTGACACCAATCACACCAACATCGGTTTTTACTCCTGACATCATCGCCGTCATAGTGCCCGCAGAGTCCGGTGTTTGTGCATCAACATTATACGTTTTAGCAAAACCAGAATAAGGCAGTTTATCAAAGCTCAGTTGATGCTCTTCGCCCATTTTACCTAACTTTTGTCCGGCTAAAATACGCGTTGCGGTTACGGTAGAAATGCCCATACCGTCACCAACAAATAGAATCACATTTTTCGCTTTACCTTTAGTATTCACTAAAGATTGAGCATTAAGATCAGCTTGCGCTAAAACACTTTGTCCTTGCTCATACCAGAGGTTATTTGTTGTCGCGGCCAATGCTGAACCTTGTGCTTGTGTTAAGGTTGGTGAGCAAACAAATTCAGTTGCATCAATCTCTCCAGCATCTAGCACACCAGAGCCATCATCATCTAGGCCTGAATCAATTTGTACACCGCCATTAAGACATTGCGCATCACCAACATTTAATAATGTTTGGCTGATCAGGCTATTGATACCGCTATTGCCGTTAACACCATTAGTGCCATTTGTACCATCGTCACCACCACAACCGGCTAATGCCGCCAACACGGCTAAAGATAAAATCTTTACTGTTTTCATGTTAATTCCTTTCGATTAGCAGGTTATTTAGCAATTAAGCCAAGAGATTGATTGATGATATGAAACACAACACTTTGCTCGATAACGCCTTGCGCCAAATGCGCACCAGGTCCCGAGGCATGTAAACTAATATCTTCGCCGGCATGGGTCTCAGAGCTCAGCGGTACGGTTGTCTCTTGATGAAAACCTGTTGTCGTAGTATCAACCGTTGTTAAGTTTTGGCGACCGGCTAAAGCATCATCGTTATAGCTAAGGTCGGCATCAGTTTCGTTTACTAAATTTCTGAAACCTTTACCATTGGTATAACCGACGGTGGTGTATGGCATGCCATCATCCGCTAAAGCAGGCTCGGTTGCCCCAACATTAACTACTTTGCCTAAAATTGGATTACCACGTTTAGGATAGCCGGCAATAGTGAAGACATGACTATGATCAGCCGTCACTAAAATTAATGTTTCTTCTGGATTAGTACTGTCGATAGCGGCTTGTACGGCGTTAGAGAATTCGATGGTATCAGTTAAAGCGTTATACGCAGAGCCAGCATGGTGCCCATGATCAATTCGTCCAGACTCGACAACAAGAAAGTAACCTTTTTCATTATTATCAAGAATATCAATTGCTTTGCTAGTCAGTTCGGTTAGCGAAGGCTCACCAGCAATATCATTACCACGGTCAGCTTCATATTGCATATGCGATTCATTAAATAAACCCAACACGCGTTCTGTGCTACTAGCATCCATAGCATCAAAACCTGCTTGGTCGATAATATATTGACCATTTTGATATTGCTCTTGCCATTTAGCGGTTAAATCAACGCCATCAGTGCGATCGCCTTCAATAGCACTGACAGCATCGGCGCTATTAAAGCTGGCATCTTTAGGTAAAAAATGACGACGGCCGCCACCAAATGCCACTTCAATCCCATCAACATCAACACCTGGAAAACGTTGTTCGAGGTTTTTTTCAAAATCAATAAGCTGGGTTGCAATATCAGCACAGCCGGCAGTTACCGCTTCTGCTGGCATATCAGAAACATCTTCCCAGTTACGATCAGCTGATTTTGCATAAGTTGCCGCTGGTGTTGCATGAGTAATACGTGCCGTTGAAATAATGCCGGTAGATAAACCTTTAATCTCAGCAACTTCTAAAGATGTGACTAATTCATTACCATTAACGGTTGAACAAACACCACGCTCAATACCTTCATCAACGCCAATCACACCAACATCGGTTTTAACACCTGACATCATCGCCGTCATGGTGCCAGCAGAATCAGGGGTTTGTGCATCCACATTGTAGGTTTTTACTTGTGCAGAATAAGGAAACGCTTCAAAGCTTAAATAGCCTTCTTCACCCGACTGGCCTTTATTTTGTCCATCTAAAATGCGTGCAGCGGTTAAGGTAGAAAGTCCCATACCGTCACCAACAAATAAAATGACATTTTTTGCTTTATTACGTGTTGTTAATTTAGTTTTAGCCATCACTGTTTGCTGACCATCAACAAACCATTGGCTGTTTTTTTGCACATTCGGTAAAACGCCAGCGACTGCAACGCTAGAGAGTAAAAAAGATGACAAAGCTGAAAGTGAAACCCATGTCGAGTTCATAATGCTTCCTTTAATGTTGTTTTTAGTGAAATAAGTTTTGCTAATGCACATGCACTAACATCACGAGCATGCTAAGCACTAAAAATGACAGTAAGGTAAAAGAAAAATGAACGAACGATGAAAACTTTATTACGTAAATATGACAAGGGTTGTCATGAAGAGCTGATTAGTATTATCAAATAACCGTAAAATATGTAGCTCAGGTATAAAATAGCTGAATTTAATCAGTTAATATTGTATTAATACTGCCGAGGCGTAAAAGAGCTAGTCTATGCTACCAGCGCAATGGCCACTAATAACATGAATACCGCAACACTCCGCATTAGATTAATGATAGGGCTTGCAGTGGGGAATTGATTAACATCTTGCATAAGTAACTCACCGGTAAACATATTAACTAAGTAATACTATAGAACCGTCAATAGTCGATTAAGTTCCAAGCTTTACGCTTCCTTACATTTATATTGTTTACCCTGTTTATATATGTAGACACCATTTAATTAATATATAACTTAAAATTCGCCAACTAATAACTTACACCTATGAATGCGGCTGCGAAGGGTATATTAATATGATCACCGATAACGCTAAAGATCTCCGTGTATTAATTGACTGGGTAATAGAGAAAACTCAATTTTCAGCCCGTAAAGTCAATGCTGCTGGGCTACCGCATCAGCGATATATTGTTTTTAAACGGCTACGGTTGCGTTTGGTAAACCCAGAATGGTAAACATAATAAAAATCAGCTAACCAACAAGAAATGTTTTACATGCCCAAACTGTATTCGGCTTAATTTCCTTCAATATAGGCCTTTTATTAACAACCTCTCCATTCACACTGTCTCATCACTTGAATCACCAAAGTAAAAATTTAATGGCTTTTTATGAAGTGAAATCTATCTTATTGATAATAAATCACCACATTACGCTCAAATGATAGACAACCCTAAACAAGTGTAATAATCTGACAAGAGCTTGGTTTATAATAACTAAATGTGTAAAAACAGGTTATTTTATAATTTTGAGTTACACTGAATTAAAGAGAAAAGTCTAATAAATGGAATGTAATAGATGCCAAATAATAAAGATATCAAAAAAGAGCAGCAGCAAGATGTAGCTCAAGTAAATGAACTTGATCAGCTTCGGCAAATTGTGTTTGGTGCAGCTGAGCAACAACTAAAACAACAAATTGCCTCTACACGCAGTGATCTTGAACACGCGTTGAGTAAACAAAATTCCAGCTTTAACGATCGTCTAACGCAAATGCAAGAAAGTATTAACCAACGATTTTCTAATTTAGAGCAACAATTACAACTTGCAGATAAAAGTCACGACGATAACGAAGCTTCAATTGAGAAAAACCTTGCTAGTTTATCATCAGAACATGAAATGTTTGCTAGTACCACTCTACAAGATTTTAAAAATATAGAACAAGCACTTGATAATGAAAGTCAGTCGCTTACTCGTAATTTCAACGATCAGCTAGAGCAATTGAAAACCCACCTCGAATCCGTATCAAAAGAACTTAGCTCGTCAAAAACCGATAGAAAAACACTCGCTAAATTACTAGCAACTATGGCAACAAATTTAGAAGATGATGAATTATAATGCCCACCGATGCAGCAAAAGAAGCTGAGTCAGCGCAACAATTAGAACAAGTTCGTACGCTACTGTTAGGTAAAGACAACAGTAGAATTACCGACAGTTTAAAAAAAGATGCGCGCAAAATAGTAGCTGAAGTTATCACTGAAGCGCTGCACGATAGGCAACAAAAAGACAATTCAGTAGATAAGGTATTACAACCTTTTGTAGAAGACTCGGTGCAAATATCTGTCGCGCACAATAGCGAACAAATGGTTATCTCTTTATATCCTATTGTCGGTAGTTTAGTGAGGAAATCAGTTGCGGCTTTCCTCAGTGACTTTATGGAAAGAACCAATCAGTTAATAGAGAATAGTTTAACCATAAAAGGCCTAACGTGGAGATTTAAAGCCCGACAAGGCGGTGTGAGTTACTCGCAATATGCTGCCTCGCAAACTTTTATCTATCGGGTTGAGCATGTTTTTCTTATTCACAGAGAGACTGGTCTACTGCTCAATACTGTCGCATTGGATAACGAAAGCAAAAGTGATGCTGACATTGTATCGGCAATGTTAACGGCAATTAATGATTTTGTGGGTGACTCGTTTTTAACCAACGATGATCGGCTCAAAGAACAATTACAATCAGTGACTACCGAAAACTTCACCTTATTGATCAAGCCTGGACCAAGTGCATTAGTGGTTGCAGCAGTTAGCGGGAATCCTCCCCAAAGTATCAGTAACCAATTACAAATAACTGTTGAAAACATTCATAGTTTGTATCTTGAAGAACTCAATAATTTTGATGGTGACAATCAGCAATTCAACAAAACCGATAGTTTACTGCGCGACTGCTTATTATCAGAGCAAAAAACAGCACCCTCCAGTAAGAAAAAAACACCTTGGTTTGCTTGGGCTATTGTATGTTTTATTATGCTATACGCTGGTTACCAAGGTTTAAATTGGTTAAAAACTTCGCAATTACATGAAAAAATAATGCAGCTAGATGCACAGCCTGGCGTTATTATTAAGCAACTTAACATAGACGATATTAATACTATAACACTTGACGTTTTACGCGACCCTGACGCCATAAAAATTTCTGACTGGCTCAATGCTAATGCAATAAACTCAGCTAACGTTAAACTTATCGAACGCAATTATTATTCTTTAGATGCGCCTATATTGCACCAACGTGTTGACCGGATTAATGCCAACTATCCTAATATTAACTTTACATGGCAAAACAATATGCTTGTACTCGCTGGCACCTTAAGTATCAGCGAAACTGAACAATTACTTAATGCTTTAGGACTTGCAGGATTTACAGTCGGTAATAATTTAGACACTTCACAACTGCAATTAACGTCATCTAACGCTGTAGCTCAAAGTAAGCAAATTAAACAGCAGGTATTTAACGACATAATCGGTCGAATAGCATCGCTTCAGCTAAATTTCCCTGTTGCCGCTCAAACCGTCACACCTGAAATGCGACTGACGCTGCAAAAAATTTATCAATACATAGAGCAGTTAACACCATTAGCAGAATCACTTAACATTAATTTTGGTTTACTCATATTAGGCAGTAGCGATAACACTGGCAGCTCTTCGACTAATCGTATTATTAGTCTGCAAAGAGCAAACAATGCTGCTGATGTGCTACAAGAGCATGGTATTGATAAAGCACAAATGTTTGTTACTGGTCTAGGAAAAATAGATATTAACGAGATAAGCACTAAGGCAAGAACCGTTATGTTTAATATTATTCATATAAATAACAATTAGCTAAATAATTAAGTGACTATTATACAAAAAAGAGTAGTATTTTAATCAGACTAATAACGCGTATAGTTTATGCAAAGCGAGAATTAAAAGCTTAATAAAACCAACAAACTGTCGAACATGGAGAGGACACTTTGATTCAAAAGAAAATATGCCTTTTAGGGGCTTCCAGTGTTGGTAAAACAAGTTTGGTTAAACAATTTGTTGAAGGTATTTTTAGTGAGAAGTATCTCACCACTATTGGTGTGAAAATAGATAAAAAAACTATAACTTTCGAAAATGAACAAGTTCAGTTCATGTTATGGGACATGGAAGGTAATGACACTTATAACGTTTTCCAAGAAAGGTATTTACGTGGTGCTGCAGGCTATATCATCGTTGTTGACCAAACCCGTACAACTTCTTTTCATGAAGGGTTAGATATCCATACGCTCGCGCGACAAGTGACTGACTGCCCCGCTATATTAACTATTAATAAAAAAGACTTACCTGCCACTTGGAATATAGAAGCCGAAGAAAATAAGGTTTACAAAGACTTATTTGAAATGCAGTTTTCAACTAGCGCTAAAACAGGAGAGAATGTCGAAGACATGTTTTTAGCCTTAGCTAAGTTATTATTAAAGGATTGAGTAAATATGACGTCGCTACTGAATAAAGTAATTAATGCCTTAGAACAAATTGTTTTAGAAGTAACCGATACCACCACAGGCACTGTAAAATGGGTTGAAGGTGATGGCGAATGGGCGCATGACTTATTTCCAAAGTCGGGTAACAAGCAAGAATTCACCATAAATGAAGAAACACCTTTCTTACTCGATTTTCTCTATGACGCAACATTACTATGGCAAGTACCAGAAAATGGCAGATTACGCTCAGGCTTGTGGACCGAAACGACGTTAAATAATAAAGAGTTACACTTAGAAGCTACCGCTATAAGGCAAGACCAACATAATCTGCTTATTATAACAAACCAACGAGAAGACTTTGATTTTCAACAAAAAACCAAACAAGTAGCACGTGAAGTTTTACTTTCATATGATCGACTTTTTCTAAAAAACGAGTATTTGCATACTCGATTACTGTCTATTTTAAATCAGCCTACAGAACAAAGTCATATTTTAAAAACCCTTGCGAAGGTTATTGAGAACGCTGAGTTTGCGGTATTTATCGCCAGCAGTGACTTTAATACCAATATAGAAAATTCCGCGGCCTTAAGCCTTTTTGAAGAACAGAACTTACTCAGTTCAGCGCCGACAAGGCCAATAAACATAATTCTTAATTTGATGCAGAATCAATTACCAGAATATGAACGAATATTGGCAACCCACTCGAGTTGGGATGGTGAATTATGTTGGATTTCACCACCATCAACGCTCAAATGGTTAAAAGTTGCATTTTACCCCGTTATAAATAAGCTTCACGAAGTTGAAAACTGGATAATATTCGCCAACGATATCAGTACTATTAAGCACTTGGTACAGCGTAACGAAAAGCTTGCTATGCAAGATATGCTAACAGAGTTGCCTAACCGCTATGCTTTTTTGCAAACACTAGAAAAACACATTATTAGTGACAGTCCATTTTATTTACTTTATATCGATATTAATGAATTTAGACGCCACAACGAGTTTTATGGTCACGAAGAAGGCGACAAACTACTTGCTGAATTAAGTAAGCGTATTAATGCCGCCGTAAAGTCATCAGATTTTGTTGCCCGTGTAGGTGGAGACGAGTTTGCGATAATCCTTGCAAATGTTGATAATCAATCGAGTTGCGAATCAGCCATTTCGCGTATTATTGACAGTGTAAATAAGCCATTTCACACTAAAAAGCCCAATAGCTTTCATATCAGTATTAGCGTTGGTGCGGCTAATTATCCTAATGATGCTCGCAATGTTGATGAATTGATGAAGTTTGTCGACTTGAGTGCATACAATGGAAAGAAAAATAAAAAGAATACAATCCAGTTTTATTCTCAATCGATGAAAGATGCTTCACAGCACCTTATTATAATTGAGCAAGAACTAAGACGAGCCATTAAAAACAATGAGTTTGAATTATATTTACAACCTATTATTGACATTAAAACCAATTGCATCAATAAAGCTGAAGCATTAATCCGTTGGAATCACCCTAAAAACGGCTTGGTTAGTCCTGATGATTTTATTCCAATCGCCGAAAGAAGCGGCTTGATCATTGCGATTGGAGAGTGGGTAATTAATCGCACTTGTGAAATTTCAAAAGAACTTAGCAACCTAGGGTTCGATATTAAAATATCAATGAACCTATCCCCTTCTCAAGTTGCCGATAGTAATCTGTTTACCTATTTGAAAGCCAGTATTGAAGACAACCAAGTTGACCCTTGTTTATTAGAGTTAGAAGTGACTGAAGATGTATTGGTTGATGATTACTCAGTGGCAGAAAAGCTCTTAAGTAAAGCGAGACAGATGGGAATGAGTGTGTCGGTAGATGATTTTGGTACGGGTTACAGTTCACTTTCGTACTTGAAAAAATTACCGTTAGACTATTTGAAAATCGACCGTTCATTTATTAAAGAAATTGTTGCCGATGATAACGACAAAGCCATAGTACGTGCTGTTATTGCGATGGCACATAACTTAAATTTATGTGTTACTGCTGAAGGTGTAGAAACACAAGAGCAATTAAGCTTTCTCGTTGATAATGCCTGTAACTCGGTGCAAGGCTATATGTTTAGTCGACCAATTAGTATGGTTCATTTTATAAAACTACTTAATGAACAACAATAAAATGTTCACTGAAAACAAAATCCCAAACTTAGGTTAACGAACTAAGTTTGGGATTTTCATGTTTTATATAAACTTGATTAGATATATATTGTAAATATTACTTTCTAGCGACTAAATGAACTGTACTGGTTGAGCGCTCGAGAAAAGCCCCCTCACAATAAGCAAAATAATAAAGCCAAAGACGTTTAAACTTCTCATCATAACCAAAAGGTTTAAGCTCAGGCCAAGACTGTAAAAAAGCTTCTCGCCAATCTGCGAGCGTTCTTGCATAGTCTAAACCCATATCGTTAATCGACTCAGTCACTAAATCGGTATATTGCGTTAAGTTTTGTGTCAGTACGGTAACCGAGGGTAAAAAACCGCCAGGAAAAATATAACGCTGAATAAAGTCGACATTGTGTTTGTAATGTTCAAAACGCTGATCCGCAATAGTGATCGACTGTATTAACAGTTTACCGCCAGGTTTTAATCTTTCATTACATTGTTTAAAGAAACTCGGTAAGTATTCAAAACCAACGGCTTCTATCATTTCTATTGAAACTAATTTGTCGTATTCACCAGTTAAGTCTCTGTAATCTTTTTTTAACAAGGTTATCTTGTCATCAAGCCCAAGCTGTTCAATACGGTTTTTAGCATACTCATACTGTGCATCAGAAATGGTGGTTGTCGTTACTTTACAGCCATAATGTTGTGCGGCATAAATTGCTAAGCCGCCCCAGCCAGTACCTATTTCTAATAAGTGGTCATCTGCAGTTAATTCTAAACGCTGGCAAATAGTCGACATTTTGTGAACTTGTGCCTCTGCTAAGCTTGCTTCTTTATTAGGGTAAATAGCTGATGAGTACATCATTTCAGGATCAAGAAAGCGACTATAAAGCTCATTACCTAAATCGTAATGCGCAAGAATATTCTTTTTTGAACCCGCCTGACTATTACGATTACGTCGGTGAAGCAATGCATACTTAAGCTTCGTTAGCCAAGGATTTTTCTTTTCAAGGCTATCAACCTCCTGCTGAGCACGAGCAAATATACGGATAACCGTCGTTAAATTTGGGCTACTCCATTTTCCTGCAATAAAGGCTTCTGCCACACCAATAGAGCCACCTTTAACAAAATCTTTATATACGCTGCTGTCATGAATATTAATGCGACCAAGTAACGATTTGTTTTCAGCAAACTCAGGAAAAAGAAAACGCTCAGTATTATCAACTAACTCTATTTGACCATAGTTAATCTTTGCGAATGCTGAAAAAACCAAACTGCGACAACGTTTGTCTAGCCAATTTGCTTGTTTTTTTATTTTTAAACCTGACACTTGTTCCACCACTAACCCCCTGTTTTAGAATTTGTTTGTTTACTTTTCTGATAACCAATAAATGGTATACGTTTCAAGAATAACTTCAGGGCTTGCCAGTAAATACCTAATACAATTTTCAACGTCATTACCGGTATATTCAGCCAAAGTTGCCATAACGAAGTGCGTGTAAATGGCGCTTTAATTAAATTCATTGTTACATCAAATATTTTGCGTTCTTGCTTTAGTTTGCTATCTACTATGGCAACTGCATTACTATCAGCATTTATATGGTTTTCTATATGTACTAATAGTGTTGAACTATTTTCGCTTGGCGCCTTAAAGCGCCACTTGTAGCACATGTTTAAATCCATAAAAGGCGATACCTGAAAATCTTTATCCGTAGAATGCGACATTGTCTCTTCATTATTAATATCGCTGTTAACTAACGGTACTAAATAATAATGTCTTTCGTTCCAGGGTGTATTACTTACTTCAACCAATACTTGTGTGCAGATATTATTAACGTCATAACAAAAGTAAAAATTGGCAGGACTAAAATAAATCCCCAAGCACCTAACCTGAACGAGCATACTAATGCGACTTATATCTTCAAAACCGGATAACATCGCTACTTTATTCTTTATACGGAGCTTAAGACTTTTAGGTTCACCTCTTAGGTAATCCTTTTGGTTAAACCTCAACAAGTTGTACCAGGAAAAGCCAAAAATTCCTGGCGGGGCTTGCTGAGCTTTCATTTCATCAACATCTAACGCCAGCATATAGAGTTTATAACTGAAACTATGCGACTTAGGTGTAAATCGCCTATGTCGAATTTGGCCACGATAAATGCGGCTATGTGTTGAAGGTTCAACCATTATTTTGTGATGGCCCACTTTGTTGTAAATAGCAGTCAAAACGTTGTGCAACATCTACTGCACTTCTAACACCGTCTTCATGAAAACCGCTATACCAATATGCGCCCGCAAAGTGAGTATGCTGTTGCCCACAAATAGCTAGACGCTGTTGTTGAGCATTTATTGAGTCCGTTGAAAATACCGGATGATGATAAATAAACTCACGTAAAATTTTGCTTGGTTCTATATCTTCACGTTGATTCAAGGTTACACAAAAAGTATGTGACGAGTTCAGTCCTTGTAATATATTCATATTATAAGTAACGCTGGCAGGTTTAGCTCTGTTGGCACTTAGCTGGTAATTCCAACTTGCCCACGCTTTTTTTCTTTTTGGTAATAAATTAATATCGGTATGCAAAACGACTGAGTTTTCACTGTAGGGAATAGCACCCAGTATTTCTTGCTCATGCTGACTGGCATCACCCAGCAATGCTAATGCTTGGTCTGAATGACACGCTATAACGACTTCATCAAAGGTTTGTACTTCACCATTAGCAAAACATAATTGGACTTGGTTGTTTTCTCTTGTGATCTTTTTGATATCAGCATTAAGATGAATATTATCAACAAAGGGCTCACACAGCGGAGCTAAGTAACTTCTAGAGCAACCCGGCACAACATACCACTGAGGACGGTCGGCTATATTTAATAAACCATGATTATGAAAAAATTTCACAAAAAAATGAAATTGAAAATCTTGCATTTGTACCAAAGAGCTAGACCAAATAGCCGCTCCCATTGGCAAAATATAATGCTCAGCAAAATAATAACCGAAGTCATTTTTTTGTAAAAACTCGCCTAATGTTGAACTTTCATCATAGTTTTTAGCTTGATAACTTTTCTTACACAGCTTATTAAACCTAAGAATTTCTTTTACTAGCCACCAAAACTTAGGATTAAATATATTGCGACGTTGAGCAAATAACGTATCTAGGTTATGACCATTGTATTCCATACCTGAATCAGAGTTATGCACAGAAAAACTCATTTCAGTTTCTTGTTTACCCACTCCTATTTCGTCCAGTAGTGCTAAATAGTTAGGATAGGTTTTATCATTAAAAACAATAAAACCGGTATCAATTGCGTAGTGCTGCTCAGCCAACTCAACATCAACGGTTGCCGTATGTCCGCCAATGATAGAAGACTTTTCAAAAACACTGACTTGATGCTTTTTCGAAAGCAAATAAGCTGCGGTTAAGCCCGAAACACCTGTTCCGATAATGGCAATACGCTTCATTATTTATCATTCCTTTTATTATTTTCATTTTTTAAAGCAATACTCTGCCAAATAAAATCAGGCAGCAGTGCAAATAATTTCATTATAAATGTCAGTCTTTTAGGAAATTGTAAATAAGCTTTGCGCGCATTAACCCCTTGGTAAATTCTGTTAGCTGCTTGCTCACTGGTCAGTAAAAACGGCATAGGAAAATCATTTTTATCGGTTAATGGGGTTTTAATAAACCCTGGATGCACTAAAGTAACCGCTATATTTTCTGCTTTTAAATCTAAACGTAAGCTCTTTGCTAGATAGTCTATTCCAGCTTTAGATGCACCATAAGCTTCGGCCCGAGGAAAAGGTAATATAGTGGCACTAGAGCTGACAAAAACCACTTGTCCACCCACGGCTACTTTAGGCAGGAAGTTCTCTAGCATATAACCTAAAAACTGTAAGTTTGTGGCAATTACGCTAGCAAATAGAGCGCCGTCAAATGACTTAGCGTTGTCTATATAACGACAGTCACCAGCATTCAGCATTAAAATATCAATATGTTTTATTTCAGTAAGTTTATTCGCCGCATTACAAATTTGCTCGATATTGGTAATATCAAAAGCTAGCGGAATAACATCGCTATTTTGATCTGACAATTGTTTCAGTTTTTCTTCATTTCGCCCACAAGCAATAACTTGATAACCATTGGCTAAATAGCGCTGTAATAATGACTCGCCTATGCCCGACGTTGCACCTGTAATAAGAATTGTTTTTTGGTTAGCCATTAAGATACTGCCCTCTTTTTAAACCAGCGAATAATGCGTCCAAAAAAAGGTAATTGCTCATATAACATAGCGCCTAAATCTAAGTAATCTCGATGATAAATAACTTTGTCATCAAGGCCTTTTAGGTGAGAACTGCCTTGCACGCTTACCATATTGCCTGAGTTTAATTTTGGATGTTGAAAGCGCATTTGCCAATAAATAGCCGCCTCAGAATCTTGCGCTATGACTTGTTCAATTACAAAATCACAATAACTGAGTTTTGTATAAAGTTGATTAAAGTAATCGTTTAATTGCTCAAAGCCCTTTAGATGGTGCATGGGATCTTTGAACACGATATCGCGATGATAGACGTCTGCTAACAAAGACAAGTTATCGGTAGATAACTTTTGGTAAATGTTAATAAATTTAACTAACCACAATGAATTTTGAACATGTTCACTTAACTCATCAACATCCATAACCTTTTTATTTAACATAAATACTCTTATTTTTTATAATATTCAAACTCTTAAAAACAAAAATATAAAGTTTTTACCGAGACTAAATACCCGTCATAAATAACTACCGATAAAATTCAAGTGCCGATAATCTCGCTTGCTTGTGTTCAACGATAGCTGGCCAATAGAGTGATAACTTTTGTTTAGCAATATATAGATGAGGAAAATGAATTTCTTTATCCGGTAATTGCGCCAGCTCTGGTATAAATTTACGTATAAACTCACCTTTTGGATCAAATCTTTCGCTTTGTCTGATCGGATTAAAGACACGAAAGTAAGGTTGAGCATCGCAGCCAGTACTTGCTGCCCATTGCCAACCGCCATTATTTGCCGCAAGATCACCGTCAATTAGCTGCTGCATAAAGTATTTTTCTCCCCAGCGCCAATCAATTAACAAGTGTTTAGTTAAGAAGCTTGCCACTACCATACGTAATCGATTATGCATCCAACCCGTTTGATTCAGCTGCCTCATCGCCGCATCGACTAACGGATAACCAGTTTTCCCTTCGCACCATTGTGTAAATAACGTTTGATTATTAGGCCAAACTACAGCGCGATATTTAGGGTTAAAGCACTCATGTTTGGACAGGTCTTGTCGATGAAAAATTAAATTTCGATAGAACTCTCTCCAAATTAATTCATTTAACCAAGTAAATTCTTCACTGTCTGAGGCAACTAAAATATCAGGAAATCGCTGAGTAAATAATAAGAGTAAATAGCGTGGACTAATAGCACCTATGGCTAAATATGGTGATAAGCCAGACGTCGCTTTAATCGCAGGGAAATCACGTTTTTTACCGTAATTAGCGACTTTATATTCAAAAAATTCTGGAATAACCTGTTGTTCAACTTGATCAGCTAAAGGCCATAAATCTGAGGTGCCTGCACAATCTAATGGTGGTTTGAAGTTTAGTTTAGCTTCTTCAGCCTGCTTAGCTGAAATACTGGGGCTAGGTTTGCCTAAATAAGAAAAACCGTGCTGCTTTACATAAGTTAGCCAAGCACGTTTATAAGGGGTAAACACCTTATACATTTCATTTGTTTTATTTAGTACTTGGCCTTTTTTAACAATAACGTCGCTTTCAAACATGTGTAATGGAATGCCTTGCTCAACACAAGTTTCATCACGTTGCTTTTCATTAAACTCGATCTCTTGGTTAGCAACCACCTCACTAACATTATGCTGAGTACAGTATTGCTTTAAGTAGGAAATTTGCGCTGAGAAATCATCACAATGCACAACCTCTAAAGCAATATTTAACGACAATAGCTGCTCAGCAAGTGCATTAACATGCCGCTTGATAAAGTCAATTTTGATTGCTGACCAATCATGAGCCAACCATTGTTTTTCACTGACAAAAAAAATCGCCTTAGCCATTCCTGCATCATGATGTTGCTTGAGAAAATAATCTAAGGCTGGATTATCGTGAATTCTAATATCGTTGCGAAACCAAAGTAACAAGGACATTCCTTAATAATTAATTGGGTTTAATAACCGTATCTAAGTTTTAACGACTCAGGGTATGGGTTTAGATAAGCTTGTTGAGCTAAATAAGCATTAGGGTGCCCCAATAAATAATGATTAATCAGGGTCAATGGCACCATTAACGGCATTAAGCCCTCGCGGTAAGCATCAATTTGTTGTGACAGCTCTTTACGTTGATCTTTATTAAGGTGCTTAGAAAAATAGCCTTGGATATGAGATAACGTATTCGCATGATTTTTACGTGTAGCAACGCGCTTTAATGCCGTCATTAACCCAGTTATATATTGCTCGGCCATTGTCTCTACTGCAATATCAGCACTCGCTAGCAAACGCCCTAACTGCTTGTAAGCAACAAGATCATGACTCATTAGTGTGTATTTATACTGGGCATGAAAACTTGTAAGTTTATGCTTACTTACGCCTGACTCTTTTAATGCTAACCAGTGTCGGTAAGTGAACACACGAGCAACAAAATTTTCTCTAAGAATAGGATCGTTCAAACGTCCGTTTTCTTCACAAGGTAATATGGGGTTAGCTTTCATGATTTCTCGAGAAAAAACACCAATACCTTGTCCTTGTAATGGGTCACCACTTGGCGAGTAAACTTTTACACGTTCCATGCCACAGCTCGGGCTTTTGGCACAAAAAACATATCCACTGAGGTTTTTAGAAAGTGATGCTATTTTTTTTCCGTAGGCTTTTATTGCCTCAGTAACATCACCAGAACCGTCAGGTCTAGAAACTTTGATCACTTGTTCATCTTTGATCAAACGAATAGTAGGTCGAGGTATCGGCATACCAATAGCAACTTCTGGGCAATATGCTTTATACGTTACATGCTGACCCAGCTCTTTATTGCAAAAGTTAGACGGTTTGTTGCTGGCATCAAACCTAACTTTTTCACCAATTAAACATGCACTAATGCCGACAATAACATCTTCTTTGTCAAATTCTTTATACATAACAATCTCTACTAGTAAATAAATGCACCAATAGGGTTTAGTAATTTATTAATCCCTTGGGTAAAGTGTAGTGCATCATTGGCTACTGTATAGCAAAGACAACCATGTTCTGTTGCAGGTTGGTGCTGATGGCGTTTATCTAGCATGATAAAGTCACCTGCCACGTACTCTCCTTGCTCATCAGCAAAGGTGCCGGCTAGCAATAGTGTTAGCTCGAAACCTTTGTGCGTATGCTCGGGAATTGAACCACCAGGACCAATATGCAATAAATTAGTGTGAATTTCTCCTTCACCTAAATTTATGCGGGTGCGTGATAATTTACCAATTTGTGCTGTTCTTCCCAAATCCATATTGTCCAGCGTGTGTGGAAGCGAATACTGCATTCCTTTAAACGTAATTAAACGTTCGTCCGCAATAATTTTTGCAGGTGCTATATCATCAGTGGCTGTAATTTGACTAATAATGTCATCAAAATTCATTTCTGAAGTTTCAGACAAACTTTCATTACCCACAATTGGAGCACTGTGGAGTAGGTCTTGCTCAAAACTGGCTTCAGCAACTTGTTCTGTTAGGTGAGCAACTTTTTGTTGGCAGATTGGACACATGTCAGCATGTATTGCGATACCTGCCGCAAGTGAAGCGGGTAAGTCACCATCCACAAAACTTTTTAACAACGCAAATTTAGGGTGATGCTTAATCATGGTCTTCTCCTAATTTCAACTTCAGCTTGCCAAGTGCTAACCGAAGTCGAGACTTTATTGTGCCTAGTGGTAGATTTAAGTGAACAGCAAGCTGCTCTTGTGACATTTCCAAAAAGTAAAATCCTTTAACCACCTGTTGCTGGTTTTCGGGCAGCGTATCAATAATGCCTTTTAAATTACGACTTTGAATATGGTCACTGAATACTTCTTCCTCTGTATTTTCAGATTCTGCCAATGGCCATATATCATCACTGAGGTTGTCTTCTTTATTCGCTTTCATTTTACGTAACAAATCAAAAGTAACATTACGCATGATGGTATAAACCCAAGTGGTTGCCGCACCTTTGCTTTCATCAAATAGGTGTGCTTTTCTCCAGACATTCGTCATGGTGTCTTGCACAACTTCTGCTGCAAGTGCCTCACTATTTATTTTGCCTTGCGCTATGCGTTTTATTTTGGGTGCGAAAAAACTAAACACTTCAGTAAATGCTTGTTTATCTCTGTCATCAGCTATCGATTTAAGCCATTGACAAAGTTGGGGATGATCGATTTTATTAGTCATAAGACTAGATGTAGCATTTGCTTTATGACTTGGCAACTCTGAATGCAATAACTGCATGTTTCTTACCTATTATTTTACTTATATTGACTAATACGCAGACAAAACATGATTAGATCACATTAATATTTAAATACCTTCATCGGTTAAAATTATGCGCTGCAAAAGTTGCTTCGCTTGGTTATACGAATTTTGATTCGTGAATAACGTTTTTTCAGCGAGCTTTAAGGGGATAAGCTCCATCCAACGAGCAACTACCCAGTTACCCAATGAAAAGCACGGCTTCTGATATAATTCATCTAACTCTGTATTTTCACTAAAAAGTTTATTTAAAGAGGCTGATAGTTCACCTGTAGTTTTATCTAGGCTGGTATCTGGCCAATGACTTTTAGGGGTTACATCACCATGATGAAGGTTAACTTTATCTTGGGTAATCGCTTGAATGTCCACAAGGCACTTGCAACGAACATCAATTAATAAAATACCATCGTCACCTTGATCAAAGTTTATTACTTCAACCCAGCTGCCTACTTTCATGGTATTAACTTTCTCACTGTTATCATGACTAAAAATAACAAAGCCTTGGTTTTTCATTGCTAGCGATACCATTTTTAAATAACGAGCTTCAAATATGCGTAGTCGTGTAATTCCTTGAGGCAATATAAATATCGGCAACGGAAAAATAGGTAAGTTAAGAGTAGGCATCGGCTTTTAGTAACTCATATATGTTATTAGATAGTGGTTATACGTAGATAAACCAAAAAACGATCAAAAAAAAGCCTCATAAAGAGGCAAGGTGTTACACAGCGGGAGTAGAATGTATATATGTTGGTTATACGTAAAACATTTAAAATAAGATCATAAATAAATAGATGTTTTTAATAAGGCTTTAGCAAGATTGTATTTTGCTTTATTGATAACAAACTTATTAATAACAAAAGCGATATAAAAGCATCAAACACTTAGCTGACAATTTTTAATCGGTAACTGTTTATCAAAAAACAAGGTTATTTCGGCAACTGTGACACCCAGCTTTTTCATCTTAGTTCGATTAAAAACTCGATATTCATCGATTTGATACATCCAATCATCAAGTGAGAGTTCAATAACATCGCCATCGATAGGCACCATTAAATTGTATTGCCACTGAAATGCAAAACCCTTTTGCTGACCATTAGCTTCGCCAACTACATCTTCAGCTCGGCCCCGATATTTACCCTGTTCTAATTTTGTTAACTGCCAGTTTCGGTAGCTAACCTCTCCATCAGTAAAATAAAATACTTCTTTTAATATACCTTCGTTGCCCTGCCATTCGCCGTCAAGCTCAACACAAAAACGACGCGTAACTTTACTGCTGTAATCTTGCACCATTCCCCAGGCAATCGACTTACCATTGAAGTATTCTTGTATATCTAGCTTAGGAGATGTTGTCTGGTAATCTTCTAATTGTGCTGTACAGCTGCTAAGGGCGAGTACTAAGCCAAAAACCGCCATAAAATTTACATATTGCTTCATACATTATCTCCGAGAAGTTTTAATCTTAACTTAGGCTCGCTGGTGTTTTCATCTATCCAAATACCCAAGAATGTTTTAGCAAAAGTTGAACTTTCAATTTCACCAATATGCTCGCGATTCAAATAAAATACAGTTTTGTTTTGCTGAGTTAGCATTGATAATCGATCGCCTTTCTTAATGTCTTGCCAGATACTTTCAAGTAAAGGCAAAAAAGCTGAATACTCACTTTCTTTAAGCGATAAATGTTGCCACTGAGAAACGGTATTATCTAATAAATCTTTTTTACTAATATCGCGTAAGTAATGAATTTCAAACAATAACTGCTGACATAAATGACTAAAAGGTCGTTGGCCATCAGCAGTTGATAGCGAGCTTTCGTAAATATCCCAAAATAGCACCGAAAATTTAGCCCTGCCCAATAAGGTAAAACGTTGTTCGGTAATATCCTCTGTTAAACTATTAGGCTTAACCCATTGCCGTTCAACCGCTTCGCAGTTTTTATCTGTGAGACTAGGCTTTGTTTTTGCCACTAACTCTGTAGCGTAATCAGCAGCAACGTGAAATGAACATAAGTAAATAAGTGCTACCAGCACCGGTAAAATTTTAGTGTTAAACAGCATGGGTTTCTTCATTTAATACAAGTATCCAACGATTTAGTGCAAAAAATGCCAACATTAATGGTGCCCATATACAAGCGAGTAATACATAACTAACCCCTAACGATGGCACCAAATAAACCACAGAAAATTTAGCACCTGCAAGGTAACTTAGTGGCGCAAATATTGCGCCGGTGAAAAATTGTAATAACTTCGATTTTTCAAGAAACGCCAAGCTATGTCGAATGGTACCCGCGAAAACAATCCAAAGTGTGATTAGCCATAATGGAATACCGTTAGTCTCTGGAAAAATAAAAACACCGAAATAAACTAAAGCATAATCTAACCAAATACCTGTGGTGGCTACCAAACAGATTAACAGCAGTTCATTTTTAGTACTTTGAAAAGCCCAAAGTTGCACGATGAACAAAACCACGGCAACAGGAATAAATAAATCGCCAATAAAAACTAGGCCAAACCAAGCAATATTGAACCCGACCAAATTCCACAAGGGAGACTTTATTCTCATTATAGTACCTAGCATTCTTTTACGATTGTATTGGTTCATACGTAATAAAATGAAAATCGGATTAGTTTAAGCACTAATTTATGATCTAAGTGCAAGAAATCGTCGTATATAAGAGGAGTAAGTCATTAAAATGCGGTACAACTTATAATGTATATAAAACAATACTTAGGATATTTGGGGCTAATACCTTTTATACTCACATTCGCTTTCGGCAATTATATTGAAAAATTTTTAAGCATACCTGCGGAAAAGGTTTTTATATTTTACAGTGCAATTATACTGAGTTTTATTGCTGGTACCCTATGGCGTAAAGACACTGACAAGGTCAGTATTCAACTGCAGGTTTTAAGCAATCTCTTTAGTTTACTCGCTTTTCTGACACTATTTTTACCCAGTTATATCGCACTGGTGGCCTTATCAAAAATTTATTTGTTGTCTTTACTTTGTGAATACCATTTTGATCATGCCGCCCCAGAAAATTATAACTATTTACAAATGCGCATGCACCTTACGGCCTTAGTCGTTACTATGCACATTATAGCTTTTGTAATTTGGTGTATTTAATGACTAGATTTTACTACACAGGTAAGTTGAATTTAACAATGAGTATTTAGCTAACTAGGTCTAAAAATAAGTAGTTAAAATCTAATGGCTTAAAGAATAAGGTTGGGATTAAAATCAGATTTAAATAATCTTAATCTCCATTCAAAATAGGTATTATTGCCAACCAAAGCGCCAAAGTTTAGGTTCTTTTAAATCACGCCAATTTATCGCGTATTCATTATGGTTAATCACCGCCGTTATTATGCATTCAACAACATTCTTGTGTTCATCAAACTCGACCTGCGTAATCACAAAATGCTTTTCTCGGTTTTCAACACTGAGCTTAGTCCACTTACTATTTATCAGTACTTTAGGATTAACTCTGTTCATACTGCTGATACCAATAATTTGTTAACTTTAGTTAAAAAAGCGTCCATGGTTTCTTGTTCTTGAAAGTCAAAAGTATAACGACCGTGAAATAACAGGGTCAATGTCAAATCTTTATAACCTAAAAAGCAGGTGTAGCCATCAAAATCATGCCATGCTTTAATGCCTTCAAATTCATAGTTACCCTCAACTTTACTTCCTTGAGTCGTTACTATATTGAACACCTGTAATAAATCGCTCAAGGCAACATTATTATTTTTCATCATTAACATAATATCCTTTGTCTATAGCGGGCACTGCTAGGTAGCCCACACATTTCATCGTAAGCACAGTTTAATTCAAGCATCGCAGAAAAAATATCATTACGTCTTAAATAGGCCTTAGCTTCAACTATTGTAGCAACAACTTGTACTGATTTTTGTTTAAGCCCTGAAAAGTTATTGTTTGAGTCGACAACACCGACGAGGTAATGATTAGTATCGCCCACAGCGATAATCAAGGGTTGTAAAAAAGTAGTTGATGTTGAACTTGATTGCACGCTAAACCTCCTGATTTATGTCCGCATTAATTATCTCTTTTAGTTAGTAATGTTATACGTTTCTATTCACAATTAAGTTCAATATTAGCGGCATTAATAGCGTATTTTATTTTGAATAAAGAAGTATGCAGATTTAATGAAATGGAAGGTTTTATCTACTGAAGTAATTTATATAGGACAGTGTATTCATAAACAAGTATCCCCTAAAGCGGGTAGCTTTGAATGCCTACCTTATAATGATTAGGTAAGCATTCAAAACCAAACAGCTTAAATTTATAAGCTGTTTGGCTAGCAATAACCATCACAGTTACTGGTAAGCACCTTGTGAATAAGTTAATTCATAGCTGTGACTATAAATTTCAAGAATATTACCAAACGGGTCTTCCATGTATATCATACGGTAAGGCTTTTCACCTGGGTAATAATAACGCGGCGCGGCCATACGCTTTTTACCACCAGCAGCAACAATTTTTTCTACTAACTCTTCAAGATTTGGATCTTGTACACAAAAGTGAAATACACCTGTTTTCCAGTATTCAAAATTGTTATCTGGATTTTGCTGGTTTTTAAACTCAAATAACTCAACACCGATACGATCACCTGTCGACATATGGGCAATTTTAAATTTATCCCAATTGGCGCCAAATACATCGGTACACATAACACCTATGGCACTGTCGTCTTCAACAACTTCTGTTGGTTCCATAATTAAATACCAACCTAAAACCTCAGTATAAAACTTAACCGCCTTTTCTACACTCGGCACTGAAATTCCTATGTGTGAAAATGTTCTTGGATATGCTTTGCTCATGTGAATAACCTCTTTTAATTTGATAGACAAAGTATAGTGAACATTATAAATTATAAGAAATTATCATTAATTATGATTATAAGTACATTTCGTTATGATAAATCTTGTTTGGTTAAAAACTTTTTGCACATTAGTTGAAGTAGGCCACTTCACTAAAACCGCTGACATGCTTTTTATGACCCAGTCTGGAGTAAGCCAACAAGTAAAAAAATTAGAACAGCAACTCAGTACACCTTTACTGATCCGCGAAGGTAAATCTTTCTCACTCACAGACGCAGGCATTAAATTAAATCAACAAGGTCAAAATTTATTACAGCGCTCAGCTGAACTAGAAAAATCAATAAAATATGATGATCAATATACTGGCACTGTCACGATTGCTTCACCCGGTAGTATTGGTTTAAAGCTTTACCCTTATATGCTCGATATTCAACAACAGCACCCCAAATTAGCGATAGATTACAAATTTGCGCCAAATAAAAATATAGCGCAGGATTTAGTTGAACGTAAGATTGATATTGGCTTGGTTACGGAACTGTGCAAGGCTGAGAATATTGTTAGCCAAGAAGTTACCGTGGAGCCTTTAGTGTTAGTGACTGCACATAATGTCAGCAACATCGAATGGGGGAAGCTAATCAAAATTGGCTTTATAAATCATCCCGACGGTCAACATCATGCACAACTTTTACTGAGTAAAAACTACCCACAATTTGAACATATAAATCAACTTGAACATCGCGGTTTTTCTAACCAAATAAGCTTAATTTTAGAGCCAGTGAGTCGAGGGATTGGTTTTACCGTATTACCTTTACATGCTGTAAATGCTTTTAGTAATCAAAAAGCACTAAAAGTGCATAAATTAAAGCACTCGGTGAATGAAACTCTGTACTTATGTCAAAACCGCCACACGCTGGAAAATAATCGCAGTAAGTTTATTAAAAGAAAAATTATTGATTTTATTGGCTTAATATAAGTTTTGGTATAAGTATTAATACCATATTTTACAGTCAGATTAAAAAACCTCCCGCGTGACCTCTTAAACCATACTATTCTTAATTAAGTACAAAAATCAGTTGCACCAATATGGATCAATTAATTTGATTGGTGCATTTTTATACCTTTAATTTTTTTACATCAAAACTACAACATTAAAAATAAACCTTAAATTACAAGGTATTAATTCAAATAGACAGCCACTAGAGATAGTGGCATAAGAGTTGAAGGTATCATGTTATTAATATTTAGCCACAGTGAAAATTATGCTTACTACTTTTATTAAACAACACAAGTTACCTGAAAAATTTAGACTGACAGCGAAAGACTATTTCCAACCTCTCGCCGAGCGAATTTTCAGCCAGTTTTCAAAAAGTAGTCGACCATACTTTGTAGGCATTAATGGTTGCCAAGGTAGCGGTAAATCAACACTTACCGATTACATTGGGGAGTATCTTACAAAAACGCACAAGTTAAATATCGTTGTAATGTCATTAGATGATTTTTATTTTACGGGTGAAAAACGTCAAGAACTTTCCCGTGATATTCATCCCTTACTAGCCACACGAGGTGTTCCTGGCACACATGACATGGCAATGCTCGAAAACACACTCATCAAATTAAAAGCAAAAGAAACCGGTTTTACTATCCCAAGGTTTAACAAAGCAACTGATGAACCCTACCCTCAAGAACAATGGCAAGTTATTGAAAAACCAATAGACATTATATTATTAGAAGGTTGGTGCTGGGGTGTAAAACCACAAACAGCCGAGCAATTAATTTCTCCGGTTAATGAGCTTGAACTTAAACACGATAAAAATGGCGCTTGGCGTAATTATGTTAACCAACAACTTCAACAGTACTATCAACCTTTATATGCACAGATGGATTTTTGGTTAGCCTTGCAAGCTCCTTCATTTGACTGTGTTTATAAGTGGCGCTTAGAGCAGGAAGAAAAATTAAAAGCTAACAATCAAGGTTTGTCTAATTCAAAAATAATGCAGTCTGATGGCATTTTAAATTTCACTCAATATTTTCAGCGCCTTAGCGTGCAGGCCTGTAACACTATTTCTCAATCAGCCGACGCTATTTTTTATTTAGATTACGCTAGAAACATTACAAGCGTACCCGTTACGGACGACGAATGATTAATAAAAAACCAATTATATTTAGTGATTTAGATGGCACGCTACTTGACCACTATAGCTATAAATCAACCGCTGCTGATCCAACACTGCAAGAATTGCAGCGAGCAAATATACCCGTAATTCTCAATACCAGTAAAACACTGGCTGAACTTGAAGTTATCAAGGTTGAACTTAAACTTAATACGCCATTTATTATTGAAAATGGTGCTGCTGTATACATTCCAAAAAGCACCTTCGCCACACAACCCGAAGACACTAAAGTAGAGGGTAATTATTGGGTGAAATCATTCTGTTTACCCAGAAAGCATTGGTTAGATTTACTCAATGAACATTGTGGTGGATTTAGTCAATATTATCGCGGATTTTCAATGTTATCAGTGGCAGAGTTGAGCCAAATAACGGGCTTAGACTTAACACAAGCCGAACGGGCAAAAGAGCGTCAGTATGGAGAACCTATTCAATGGCTAGGAGACGAGGTAACCAAAAAAGCCTTTATCGTACATTTAGTTGAATTAGGTGCCAATGTCGTTCATGGCGGAAGGTTTATTCATGTAGGAGGCTTTTGTGACAAAGGCCAAGCACTCATTTGGTTGACCGAGCAATACCGAGAACATTATAGCAACTGTTCGGTATACACCATTGCTTTAGGTGACGGTGAAAATGACACCCCCATGTTAGACGCTGCAGATATTGCGGTACAGATACGCTCCCCGGTTCATGATTTCCCCCCTTGTATCGGGAATATAAAACTAGTCAGACACAATTATATGGCCCAGAAGGTTGGGCAGAATCGATACAGCAGTTGCTCGCTGAGCAAATATTAGCGACCTAACGCCTAGCAGCAAAACCAAGTTCACCAAGCAATTAAATTAGAGGTATATCATGGCTGACTTTTATCAAAATGGAACGGTAACCACATTACATAATTTAGCTCAACGCGACCCAGAAAACATGGCAGCTGAGTTATTAGAATTCTCAAAAAAACGTTCTTTGGGGCTTATTCTTCCCTCTTTATTTTCCGAGTTAGAAGGAAAAGCATTACCAGACATTATCAGTAAAATTAAAGACGTAAAATACCTGTCTGAAATCGTTATTGGTTTAGACCGTGCAGATTTAGCGCAATACAAACACGCCTTGTCGTTTTTTGGGCAATTGCCTCAACACCATCGAGTATTATGGAATGATGGACCAAGACTACAAGCAATAGATGCAAAACTACAAAAGCTGGGTTTAGCGCCTAAAGAGCTCGGTAAAGGACGTAATGTTTGGTATTGCATGGGATATATTTTAGCGTCAGGTAAGGCTGAATCAATTGCGCTGCACGACTGTGATATTTTAACTTACGAAAAAGAATTACTCGACCGACTGCTTTATCCGGTTGCTAATCCGTTATTTAATTATGAGTTTTCCAAAGGGTTTTATGCTCGAGTAGCTGGTGGAAAAATCAATGGTAGAGTGTCTCGCCTACTGGTGACTCCACTGATAAAAGCATTGAAAAAAACCGTCGGTCATTGTGACTACCTCGAATACATGGACAGCTTTTTATATCCACTTGCTGGCGAGTTTTCATTTCGCCGAGATGTCTTAAGTGACATACGCATTCCAAGTGATTGGGGATTAGAGATAGGCGTTTTATCTGAAATGTATCGTAACTACTCGCCAAATCGCCTTTGCCAAGTCGATATAGCAGCCACCTACGACCATAAACATCAGGACTTATCTTTAGATAGCACCGCCGGCGGCTTATCAAAAATGTCGATAGATATTAGCAAAGCCTTTATTCGTAAACTTGCCACGCAAGGCGAAACCTTTAGTGCTGAAAAGTTTAGAACCTTAAAAGCAACGTATTATCGTATCGCGTTAGATTATGTTGAAACTTATAGAAATGATGCAATGATGAACGGCCTTGAGCTTGATATTCACAGTGAAGAAAAAGCGGTAGAAATGTTCGCAGAAAATATTTTAACCGCCGGAAACACTTTTTTAGAAAATCCAATGGAAACACCTTTCATACCTTCTTGGAACCGTGTTGTAAGTGCTATTCCTGATATTTTATCGCAGTTAAAAGAAGCCGTAGAGTTAGATAATAAAGAATTTAGTCAAACATAAAGGAAAGTGTCGATTATGTCAGCGCAGCTTAAACCGTTAAAAAACAAATTAATTCAACAGCTCTCAACTATTTATCAAGATATTACGCTTAAACAGCCTATCGATGATATTGCAGATGCCTTGATTGACATTATGCAATTAACAAGCGAGATAGAGCCGCCAACACCTTTTACAAATCATTGGTCGGAAACTGACATTATATTGATCACTTATGGTGATAGCGTTATAAAAACAGGCCAAGCACCATTACAGACGCTGAAAAATTTTTTAGATAGAAACATTAAAGACACCATTAATAGTGTGCATATTTTACCATTTTTTCCGTATAGCTCTGATGATGGTTTTTCGGTTATTGACTATTCTTCTGTTAATGAGTCTTTGGGTTCTTGGCAAGATATCACTGAGATAAGTCAAAATTATCAGTTAATGTCGGATTTGGTGATTAATCATTGCTCAAGTCGCAGTGCATGGTTCGATAACTTTATAAAAGGTGAAGGACAAGGGCATGACTTTTTCTTTACCGCGCAGTTAGATGATGACCTATCAAATGTGGTGCGTCCACGAACCTCACCTTTATTAAAAGAAGTGGTAACTGGCCAAGGACAAAAGTTTGTTTGGTGTACCTTCAGTCATGATCAAGTTGACTTTGACTTTCGTAACCCTGAAGTATTAAAAGCCTTTACGTCGATTATTCGGCAATACCTTGATAGCGGAGTAAAAATATTCAGATTTGATGCTATTGCTTTTTTATGGAAGATTGTTGGACGTGATTGTATCAACTTACCCCAAACTCACGAGGTGGTAAGATTATTACGAACACTCATTGAGTCTGCTGACCCTAAAGCTATTATTATTACTGAAACTAATATCCCTAACACTCAAAACCTGACTTACTTTGGTAATGCTAATGAAGCGCATGGGATTTATAATTTCTCCCTACCTCCGTTACTTATCAACACCTTACTTACCGGCAATTGCACACATTTAAAACGATGGCTTATGAGTATGCCACCCTCGCAAGACGGCACAATGTATTTCAACTTCATTGCATCACATGACGGAATTGGTTTACGTCCTGCCGAGGGTTTATTAAATGACTCTGAGCTTGATAACCTCGTTCAAACCATCGAGAGTTTTGGCGGTAAAATTTCATGGCGAACATCAGACCAGGGCGAACAAAAAGCTTATGAAATGAATATTGCCCTTTATGATGCACTACAAGGTACAGTGAAAGGTAAAGATGAATGGAATTTTGAACGTTTTATTTGTGCACATGCCATTATGTTTGCGCTTGAAGGTGTGCCTGGGATTTATATCCACAGTATGTTGGGTACGAAAAATGATTACAACAAACTTGCCAATACGCATAATAACCGCTCGATTAATCGTCATCGTTGGGATGATGATGAGCTAGAAAGCACTTTAGCAAATACTGATTTACATCATGGTAAAGTACTTTCAACCTTAAAATCGTTATTAAGTACTCGTATTAAACAGCCTGCATTTCATCCTAATGCGACGCAATTTACACTTCATTTGGGGTTACAGTTATTTGGTTTTTGGCGACAAAGCCAAAACAGAAAACAAAGCATGTTCTGTGTCAGTAACATTTCAGATAAGCCTGTCGCTTTGCCCTTAAGCGAGCTTAATTTAATTGTGACCGAAGCTTGGGTCGAATTAATAAGCGGTGATAAAATAACCGTGTTAACGGAAGAAATAATGTTATCGCCTTATCAAACAGTATGGATATCTAATAAATAGCAAAGCTAAAATAGCATTATTACTACATTGCAGTATGAATTGTAGTAATAATGCAGTCATCGGTTACTGTTAGCTTGTGATAGCATCACAAGCTGTTGTACTGTCTATCACCTCGATCCTATTACGTCCATTTTCCTTGGCTCGATACATAGCGATATCAGCATCTTTTATTACCGATTCAAAATTAGCGTGATTGTCATTAACGACACAAATACCCAGACTTAAAGTCACACATATTTCGTTACCTTCAAAGGTAATAGCATTATTTGCTAAAGATTTTTGAATACGTTCAGCCGTTTTAACGGCGCCAGATAACTCGCTTTCAGGTAAAAGTATAATAAATTCTTCACCGCCATAGCGTGCAAAAAAATCAATATTTCTAATTTCTTCAGAGCATATTTTACATATATGTTTTAATACTTCATCACCAAATGAATGACCAAATTGATCATTCACATCTTTAAATAAATCACAATCTAACAATATAATGGTAAATTTATTATGACTCCTTTGAATTCTAGAAAACTCTGCATTACCTCTTTCAAATAAAGCACGTCTATTAGCAACACCTGTTAATGGGTCGGTATTAGACAGTTTTTCTAACACCTCGGTTCTCTCAGCTACAATTTGGGTCATCGACTCTAAAGAAATGGTTGTTTCACTTAACTCCGTATTCATTTCATTAAATGCATTAGCAATACTGTCAAACTCTTCAGATTTATTAGACAGTTCTATTTTTTGAAAATTGCCACAACGGGTATTTACAAAAGCTGATTTAACTTCTTTGAGTGAAGTTCTAAAGATTCTAACGACCTTAAATGCACCAAAAACCATAATAAAAAGGCTCAGCAATAATATCGACAAAATGATAATAACTTGCTGACGAATAACGCTATTTATATCAACCTGCACAATATTAAAAAGCTGAATAGAGTCGGCTCTTATTGCTTCCAATTGTGTTATCAACCTAATTTTTAAATGCTGTTTAATGTTCTCACCTGCATTTAACAATTTATTTTTTGTAATCGCGTTAAATAACCGTAAAACATTTTTATTTTGGCTTTCAATACTATTTTGAATAGTTTGCTGTTGCGAGGTCAAGTTAGGGGTTGATCTTAGTAGCTCACTAAAATCACGATCTAATGCCAACCAATTATCGGTATTAAAGTCGTTCGCGTAAATATTTTCAATACTAATAAATTGTTTTAAAATGTTGGCATGATTTTCAACTTTATGAGCATACCTTTCTCTTTCCAATGCAACATTGACCACCTGAATTGACCACAATATACTGATCGCAAGTGCAAGAAAAAACACACAACTACTGAGCGTAAATGCGTAAATGTTCTGTTGTAAGCTTAACTTCATAGAATATCCCTTTTCACATTGAAAGGTTTACTGACCCAGGACTGACCTTGGTAAGTGCCCTACTATCAACAATACGATCTGTGTTGTGAATATGGTCAAACCCTCCTAATTGCGCCTCCATAGCCCAAATAGCTTGAGAGTTAATATTTAACATCAAGGAATGATTTAAGCCAAGCTTAAAAATGTAATCTGACCAAACCCAAGCAATAAATTCAGGATCTACATCCAACTCTGCAATGACTATTTTTTTAGCTGTTTCGGGGTTTGAAGCAATATAATCAATGGCAATGTTTAAGCCTTCAATAACACATTGTGCTTTTTCTAAAAGCTCGCTGTCTGCGGTTTTAGAGATCAGGTTAAAGCTCAAGGTGCTTAAACTTTTAGTATCGTGAATTTTTACTTTTTCATTCAATAGTTGCATCGCTTCAAAGGCAAAGGGTTCCCATGGAAGAATAGCGTCAACTTCCCCCTGATTAAAGCCATAGAGCAATTCTTCAGGTTTATAATGATGCAACTTGACATCATTCATCGTTAGCCCTTCAATAGCCAATAAAGTGCTTAAGATATATTCGCTAGATGTGCCTCTAGTAACTCCTATTCGCTTCCCTTTTAACGCTGACATGGACTCAATTTCATCAACAGCATGAGTAATTAATTTCACATCATTATCCGACTGTACGAACATAGCGTGGGTGACAAATTGCTGCGACGTTAAGCTTTGAAAAGCAATGACAGAATCTGAACTTGTGCCAAAATCAACCTCACCATTCATAACTTTTTCAAAAGATACTTGTCCTCCCATCACCTGATCAAACGTCACATCAACACAAGTATTTTCAAACGCATTTATAGCATTGGCAACATAAAAAGGCGTAGAAAGCGGCGTTTTAGAAACAGCAATAGTGATGGGGTATTTTTCTTGGTTTGTAAAACCTTCTACAATAAAGTAGCAAATTACAATACCAGTAATGGCAAGCACTAAAACAGCAGGTGCTAGTGGTTTTTTTTCATGCAAAGCTTAAATCTCCTTTTTTACCCATGCATTATCAATAGATATTATATGCACGTTTAATGATATATCCTATTAATTCAGCATCAAATCTTAATTAATTGAATTACGGCAGTCATTAAACAATAATATTAGCAGTTATCTTTTAATCTGCTTTTTAATTTACGTTAAAGTCTCTGTTAAACTTTAACGTTAAAAAAATATCTTTAATAAATCATTCAAAAACTAAAATTTTCACTGCAAAAAGTATCCCCAAGATTTACGCAATCTCTGTATTTTCTATACTCACCACTAGAGTGAATTAACATCTTTAAAGTCGAATACATTAAATTTTGTGGCTATGAGGTCACACTCACTTTATCCATCCACATTTATCAATCTGCTTTTATTAATCCGCTTAATTAAGAAAGTAGTCTCACCACGCCATGATAAATGCAATCGTTGACTTATTTGCTTCAGCTCAACATTGTTAAATTCAACGTTGTGCTGACAGAGAAAAACGTTACCGTAATCATTGCTATTATTTAACAATAACATCAATGAAATAAGATCTATGCATGAACGAGAAACAACTCCGTGTAATTAAATGGTACTTGGTTGGCTTTATAACATTCACTATTTGGACAATGCTAATTTGGCAATATTTTCACTTGGGCGTGCCAAGTCATTATTTTCTTCAGCGTGCTGACATGCCAGAAATATCAAATGGCTGGGGCGGAATTTTGTTACCATTTTTTACTTGGTTAGCTATGATCCGAATTGAAAATAGAATACGAAAAGCACCTGCTGAGCAAAACTCATTAATTTGTAAACAGGTGGTATTCAGTTTTTTTATAGCCTTTGGTTATGGCGTAATATTGTCATTAATGTTTATTAAAGGGTATAGCGATATTTCTGCGGTTTTATTTCCTGCGATACTCGTTTTTGCGCTATTTTTTAAAGTTTATCAAGCGCAATACGTATTAGGCTTTATTCTTAGTATGAACATTACTTTTGGCGCGGTATTGTCATCTGTTTTTGCTGCTGTAATAGCCTTAGCCTCGGTTGTGATTTACTTCTTTATGCACTTTGTTATTGCACAAATAAAAAAGGCTTTTTTCAACTAAATAGCAAAACGATTAGCTAACCTAGCAATCTTCATTATTGCAGGTTCATTTAAAATAAGGTGATCGTAAACCCGATGCTTGTCGTATTGAATAATAGATATGGCTTACCAAACATAACTTAAATGAAATATATAAATAAAGACGAAATGACTTCAATGGCTCCTCGTTATAGAGCGCAAATTATTAATAGCTTGTCTGGTTTTAAAAGTGCCAACCTTATTGGGACGAGTAGCCAGAGCAGCACACACAACTTAGCGATGTTTAGCTCTGTATTTCATTTAGGTGCTTCACCTGCTTTAGTGGGTTTTATTTCACGTCCAGACAGTGTTGATCGACATACGTTAAAAAATATTAAACTGACTCAACAATATACCATCAATCAAGTGAGTGAGAGCTTTTGGCAAGCAGCCCATCAAACATCAGCCCGTTATGATGATGAAGAATGCGAATTTAAACAAACCGGCCTAACCGCAGAGTTAATCGCAGGTATAGATGCACCTTTTGTTAAAGAGAGTCAGCTAAAGTATGCCCTGGCATTAAAATCAATAGTCCCTATCACGCTTAATAATACGGTATTAGTTATTGGTGAAATTACCGATATTTTATGCCAAAAATCAGCGATTAAAGATGATGGTTACATTGATATTGAGTCATTGAATACCGTTATGGTTTCAGGCCTTGACAGTTACCACACCAGTAAAAGACTTTCACGTTTGAGTTACGCTAAACCTGGGGTATTGCCCAAAAGCATTCCTCTTAACGGTGAATAAAAGGCAAACTCAAATACACTTAAACCTCTGTGAGGCATGTTGATGTTAACAATTTTTTATGATGGTAATTGCCCAATGTGCGCGACAGAAATGGCACACCTTAAAAAGCATGATACAGACAACAGAATTAGCTTGGTCGATATACATCAAGATGATTTTTCTGCACGCTACCCGAGTGTTTGCTTTGATGATGCCATGAAAATATTGCATGGGCATTATAAGTCACAGTTGCTACTGGGACTTGAAGTAACCCATAGAGCTTGGACTTTAGTGGGTAAAGGCTTTTGGGTAGCGCCATTAAATTGGCCAATAATTAAAACCATCAGCCACTGGATATATTTGGGTTTAGCGAAATATCGTCATCCAATTTCAGCGCTGCTCGCAAAAATATTTAACATTAAAACCACTCACTGCACATCAGGAACATGCTATGACAACCCAACAAACACTGATCATCGGCGCAAGTAGCGATATTGGTATGGCTATCGCTAAGCAAGTACAAACTGATAAAAATACAGGTTTACTGCTGATAAGCCGTAATTTCAAACATGCTGACTTGCAAACGAGTGTAACCAATTCATCACAGGTGACTAAAATTAGGGTTGAAGATTATCAACCACAGTCAATTGATCACGCTATAACGCAATTAGCACAACATAACCAAGCACCAATAACCCGCGTATTTGTTTGTAACGGTATACTCCACAACGACACCATTAAACCGGAAAAACGCTTAGAAGACTTTGATGCTCAATCTTTCATTCAAGTAATGACATCAAACACTTTAACGCCGATGTTATGGATACAAAAGTTAACTCCATTATTGACAGGGAAGTCACCCTGCACATTCGTGCTATTTAGCGCTAGAGTAGGCAGTATAAGCGACAACCGCTTAGGTGGTTGGTATAGTTATCGCGCATCAAAAGCGGCTTTAAACATGATGATAAAAACCGCAGCGATAGAGCTAGCTCGCAGAGCTAAAAATATAAAACTTATTGCTTTTCACCCAGGTACAACCGATACGCCATTATCGAAACCGTTTCAAAAAAATGTTCCGGAAAATAAGCTTTTTAGTACAGAGTTTGTCGCTAAGCAGCTATTAGATATTGTTGAAAACACCCCAATAGACCAGAGCCCAAGTTATCTTGATTGGCAAGGTGAAACGATTAACTGGTAGTCAAAGGCTTACTATTTGATAATTAAGTAGCTAGGTTAGCGACTTAATTATCACAACCATTACGAAGCTTTACCAAACAGCACTCGCTATTTAAAGTTTACACTTGAAATGGCTAATGAAAAAGCACCAGCGACTTTACTACTCACTAAAAATCCCACTTCTATAATGTTTTCTGATAACAGTACTGGTGCATTAGGAATGTTGCGCCCCCGAAATGAGGCTTGAAAGTCTGCTAACAAAAACGTTAACTGCTTTTGTTGGCCAGCAACTGTAGTAAAATTGTGTTTATACGCTAAACGATAACCATCAAGCTTTACGCTCATTCTTAATTGATAAGTAAGCCCATCACCTTTAATATTAATAGACACCTTTTCAAAGCCTTTGTTTAACGATTTAATCGAACGAAAGACTGAACTAAACCCGCCATTATTTTCTAGCGAAATATGACCTGCAAAAAGAGCATGACTTGCTTGCAATGAAAAGCTCCCTTGAGATTGACCTCCCATAACGCCATCATTTGTAATACGCCAGCTTTCAATGTCTTGTGGTTCCAAAAGGCCTAGCTGTGATAAATTTTGCTTAGTAAAGTCAATCATAGGTATATGCTCTTTTTTGCTCGCTATCAGTTCCGAGCTATTCAGCGTAAATGGCTTATTGCTATAAATTTTTACTAAACCAAAAAAGGTACACAAAGTAAAAAATATAATTAAAGCAATAAAGCGCATCATGCTTACTTAGATATTAAAGCGGGATTAATTTTCGCCGCGTGATGAGTTTTAGGCTGAGTCACAAGTAGTTTCACGGGCAAAGGTTAACTCAATACTATGGCTTAACTCGGTAAGCTCATTCACCACAATTGTCGCCATACTGGCATATTCAACCACTTCAAGATGTGTGACTAAGCATGACATAGTATGAGCATTTTCAGCCGCTTGTAGGTCATATAAGTAATCGCCAACATATAATAAGTTTTCAACGGGCAGTGCCCATAGTTTAGCTAAGTGTAATAAGGCGTCTGGTGCGGGTTTGGCTTTGTGGTCCGCTCTTGTAAAAAGCAATTCAATGTCAATATTGTTACGCTGAATTTTTATTAATGCGGCTTCTCGACAATTACGCGTGACAATAGCACAAGGAATACCTAACCGAGACAATAGCTCAATAAGTTCACCAGTACCGAGTAACTTTTTTGTATTTAGCGCGTCATTAAGTTCAAATTCAACTAATAAATTATTGGCTAATATTTGCTGCTTTTTTGGTAAGGTATCTACAAAATCGAGTACGTCGATATTTTTCGGGCACCTTAATGCTGTGCGAATATCGTCGAAGTTTAAGTTTGAAGAAACCAAGGTATTATCTAAGTCAAATATTACGCCTAACAATTTATGTGGTAACACGCCATTTATCTCCTTATAAGAATGTTCAAGTAGCCGTTTGAGTATTTATTGAAATCAATACTTAATCTAACTAACAGTACGCGCTCTGCGTAAATAAAGATCATCTAAAGCGTGAAACTATCCTTTGCCCTGCAACTAAACTCGATTAATTCGACAACTGAAACTTCCAGACATTGCTTGTGTCTGACTCAATTTTTTCACAAGCAAAAAAGTCGTGTGAAAAAGCCGTATTACAACTATTAGGCGTTCTGCCTTTAAAGTTGTAAATAATTTTCTGTTCAAGCGTTGTTAAATTTAATGACTTATATGATTTACCCATTAAGTAATAAATCGTATTATCGCGCAATTGCCAATGTCGCCAACCAGAAATAGGAAAACTTTCAATTATGGTCGACTCAACACCGGTCATTAAATCTAATTGATATAAGCCTTCGTGATTAAACTTAGTGTAATAAATTTGATTATTGCTTCCTTGAACACTATAGCCACCGTTAGTCGTTACCTGAGTAACGGTATTATCTGGTGACATCTGCCAGATGTTCCATTGTCCATCAACTTCAGCACTAAACATGATGCGCTTTTCAACATAAGCAACGTGATGCACTTTTGTAAATCCTACTGCGATTTTCTGCCATTTTTTATTTTTCAAAGAATAGCGATATAAAGCATTATTAATGCTCGCAACGAGTTGATTATCTTCAGATGAGAAGGCCATAGCGGCAATATAAGTGATTTTTTCATCAAACGCGGCAATACTAATGCCACCTTGTTCAGCTTGAATATATATTTGTTCTTTACCCGTACGGTTAGATGTAAATGCCAGTACGTTAGATTTATTTCCAAGTATCGGATTGAGATTAATACCACTACTTTTTGTTAATGGTATTAACTTATTGCCCTGATTAGCGTAACTAAAAATATTAACCGTCGATTGACTACGTTCAGTTATCACCGTTTGATTAGTGTCGCCTTTTGCAAGCCGGCTGAACTGGTCGCCATGTTCAATAACCGTTAGCGTATGATGATTAACATCAAAACTGAATAATCCAGTACTGTTTGCCACTAAAATTATATCTGCTGAATGCCAAACCATGCCGTAAACTTCATCAACAAAATCGGCAGTCAATATAATAGAATTATCATTTAGCGAAATAAGTTTAACTTTATCGGTTTCATCACCGTTGTACTCAATAACAGCTAAGGTTTTAAAGTTAGGCGATATTGCAAACATATAATCCCCTACCGTATTACCTGTTTGTATCGGATGAGTAAGTTGTTGCTTTCTTCCGGTATCAAGTTGATAAGAATAAATAGCATATGGCTCAGATATACTTGATCTAGAGCGATAAATTAATCGTCTCTTTTTCTCATCAAAAACGAGTTGTGTAACCACCCTTTCGCCACAATCAATTATCGGTTCAAACGCCATGGCAGCTAAATTAACTTTAACTATTTCACACTGCCTTTGTTGTAAGTTGTTTAATCTCGATGCATAAATAAAACCATCGCCGGCAAATAAAACATCGGTGTAGTAATAATTATCATCTGTAATCGCTTGAGCAGGTGCGTCAGCCTGTTTAATGAAAAGTTGTGCACTCGCATCAGTGCCAGTCCGGTGTAGGTAAACCAGTGAACCTGTTTTTGCATCATAACTCGCGTTAAAAGCGTTCCCTAATGTTGATGTAACAGGTTGCCACCCAACAACCCGCAAGTTGTCGGCTGAACTTGTAGACCCATATAATTTATAAATAAAAAATACACTTAACGCTAATGCCGCAAAAATCCATCCTCGTTTACCGCCTAATAGCTGAAATTTATGACGATTATTTGTTGGCGTAGCAATCTCATCATTTTCAGCTGGGTGAGTGTCTAGGGAATCAGACTCAGCTAAGTCCGATTGAGGCTTATTATTTTCACTTGGGATGTTTTGTATAACAGGTGCTGCCGTTAATCTATACCCCACTTTACTTACCGTTTTTATCCATTGTGGTGAGGACGGGTTATCTTCGATTAATTTACGTAATTCACCAACAGCTCGATTAATCGCTGCATCACTAACAATTCTGCCTCGCCAAACTTTTGCAATTAACTCTTCTCTAGAAATAGCCTCTTGAGGATGTTGACAAAAATAGACCAGTAATTCAAAAATTCGAGGCTCAAACTCAATACATTTATCGTCTTTAATTAACGCTATCTGTTCAACGTCAACGACTATATCGCCAAATAAAAAACGCATTTAGTATTCCATCATTTAATTAATCATTATCATTTCATTATAAAACCATTGTTACCTCTTTATTGAATGAAATCAAGAAACTGACACACTCCAGCTTTAAATGAGTAAAGCATAACAAGAGCAATATAATGAATAAAAAAAGCATGATTAACCTTACTATAATCTCGTGTAGTTTACTTTTAGGCTGTGGAGGAAGCGGTAGTAAAAAAGCAGAGCAACCATCTCCCACACCGATAATAACGACATGTGCAGGACAATCACTTGAGTCGGGAACAAGCTGTATAACATTAGAGAATAGAGAGGCCATTGTTTATAAACCTAGCAATACTATTGAAGGGATCGCAGTGTTTTTACATGGCGCTCCTGGATCTCCTAAAAAAGTCAGTAAAATATTTAATGCTAAATCAATCAGTGATAGTGAACAATTAATATCCGTTTCGCCTCAAGGTATAAATGAAAAATGGGGCTGGGAAAGTGTTAATGACTCCGCGAATGCTAAGCAAGCCGATGTAGATTTTATTGTTAACCTTCTGACTAAGATCAGAACTGACAACAACATTACCACCGATAAAGTTTATATTTTTGGCTACTCTGCCGGTGGGTTTATGGCTTATAAACTTGCCTGTCAAATACCAGGACATATAACCGCAATTGTATCTCTTGCAGGACAATATAGGGGTGACTTTAGCGCCTGCTCAACATCTACACCGGTGACTGTGCATCACTTTCATAGTCCACAAGATAGAGAAGTCCCTATCAAGGGTAGAGAGGTGGGTGAGATAAAATCGGTTGCCGAAACACTCGCACACTGGTTGCTTATCAATGGTTGTAGTGAAACATTCACCACAGTGGAACACCCGAAAGTAAGTAGTACCAGTAATGGCACTGAGACTCAAACCTGGGAAGGTTGTGTCAAAGAAGTCAGCTTTTCAGCATTAAATAATGTACCGCATGAAGCCAGTTATAGCGCAGAAGTATTGAAACAAATCTACCAGCCTATTTTTAATTAAAGTAGGCCGTGTGGCAAAAGATTATCAAATATAATAAAGGATACATTATGCAGAAAATTTTCAGTTTTTTACTTATAGTAGTTTTTATATCGGCTTGCTCTGACGGTGGCAATAACGCAGAAATACCACAAACAGATAATACTTCAGGTAACACCAGCATACCGATTAATAATATCGCGATCCCTGATAATCGTTATGCTAATAACTATCAAGTGTTACTCTTTGGTAATAGCCATGTTATAGGGTTAAGTGGCTTACTTAAAAGACTTATTAGTGCAGGCAACCCTTTTGCCACAATTACCATAAAAAATGCTGGAGGTGGATTTTTAGATGATAGTTCCAGTAAACAAAGAAGAATTGAGTTACTTGAAAGTGAGCTTTGGACGCATGTTATCTTACAAGGCCAAAAATATTCTCAATCAGGTGCGAAAACCTACCCAATTAATGCAGCACTAGCTTGGATAGATAAAGCTAAGAGTCATAACACAACCCCGATACTTTTCCCTGAGCACCCACAAAAAGGGAAAACTCAAGAAGGGAGTAGAGTGCATCTTATACATACTGGTATTGCTGAATTACAAAAGGCGTGTGTTGCACCTGTTGGCTTAGCTTGGGATAGAGTCATCATGACGTATCCACAAATCGTCTTACATACAGATGACGGTAATCACGCATCTTTGACTGGGCAATTACTCAGCGCTTTCATTTTTTATGAAGTTATTACTGGTGAGGCAGCAGATTTGTTGCCCTTTGATAGTAACATCGATGTAGATGAAGCAACTCAGCAAATTTTAAGGCAAATGGCTTCTGAAACTATTAAAACTCATCCGCCTTGCATATTTGAAAAATAAATTTTCGGTGGAAGCTTCTATTTATAACAGCGGTTCCATTAAAGGAGTCGCTGTTTTATGAATCAACTAATCAGTATGTTGACCTACCTGCCCCAAGAGCAACCTATTGATAAATACTGTGCTATAGGTGTATTAGTAGTGACGTTTGTTCTTTTTTAGGCATTTTACTCACCACTAACCTATATGAGTTATCCATCATGCGTTCAATTTCTCCCTGAGGAATTGAACCATCCAAAATCACCGTATTCCATTGTACTTTATTCATATGATAGCCAGGTATAACCGCGCTGAATACATCACGTAACATTACAGCCTCATCGGGTTCACATTTTAAGTTAATACAATAATGCCCCGCCATTTTCCCTTGAGTGCCTTTTTCATTACCTTTGCCTAGGGCTAAGGTTGCAAACATTTTATGCTTTACTTTAAATACACTGACATCCTCACCAAAAGGAAAATATTCGATTGTTTCAGCTTTATCTAGTAAATAACGCCTAGCTTGTATGTTATCCATAATATTGTTACTGCACCTTAAATGAGTGATTAACACTCTATTCCGATAAAAAAACTAATTGACTACAATGGCAAAAAAATTGCCATTCATTAAGTAAATCCACAAGGACAATGACTAAAAACAGCCTAAAATAATGGCCGAAATCATACTTATATCATTCAAAAATAAAGATATAAGCCTGCGTTTTAAATGATAACTATTATCATTAAATCATACTCCAACAAACACGATACGACAACAAATAAAACCGCAAACTTAGGGGAGCGAACAGCTTAAAAAACTCTCATTCTTTTCATAAAAAAGTTGTAAAAAATAACAAAAAAACACTAAAAGGCCTAGTTAAAATAAGAAGACAAATTCATTATTTGCTTTGCAGGCATCGGCTTACTTAAATAAAAGCCTTGTACAAAATCACAACCTAACTCTCCCAACAAAGTATGTTGCTCTTTGGTTTCTACTCCTTCAGCTACAACCAAAAGCCCTAAACTATGTGACATGGCGATAGTTGCTTTAACTAAATCACAATCCGATTTATTTAACGTTATACCATGAATAAAACTACGATCAATTTTTAATATATCAAAATGATACTGCCTTAAATAACTTAACGATGAATAACCTGTGCCAAAGTCATCCATTGATAGTTTTATACCTAACTTATTGATTTCATGTAAAGCATCTTTAATATAAGACTGTCCTCCCATCAATACGCCTTCAGTAATTTCTAACTCAAAATCCTCAAAATCAATACCAGCTTCATTCACCGTATTTTGAATCAATCTCAATAGCCCTTCATCTCTGAACTGGCGAGGAGATAAATTAACGGCCATGGTGTATTTTTTATTCCCTTTACCTTGCCAAACACTTAAAAACGTTAAGGCTTGCCTAATGACAAACTGCCCAATGGGTACTATCAGTCCTGTGTGCTCAGCAATAGGTATAAATTCATCAGGTGTAACGTTACCTAATACAGGATTATGCCAGCGCAATAAAGCTTCCGCACCGACCATTTTGTCATTGCTAAGATCAAATTGGGCTTGATAGTATAATTCAAACTCTTGACGCTCTAATGCTCCGTGCATTTGCTCTTCAATCGCAAAACGACGTTGCATAACCGTGTTCATTTCTTTGGTAAAAAAAGAATGAGTATTACGCCCTAAAGCTTTAGCTTGGTACATTGCTGTATCAGCATTACGTAATAAGTCTGAGGCGCCAAGGCCATTTTCAGGATAAAGGGCAATTCCGATACTCAATGTTAATATCAGCTCTCTGCCATCAATATTGAATGGCTCTCTAAAGGTTTTTAGTAAAACCTCAGCAACGGCAAGCGCATTGTAATGTTCGGTTAGGCCCCGTAAAAGAATAATAAACTCATCACCACCTAAACGACCAACCGTATCTTCTTTTCGTAAAACATTTTGCAGTCGCTTCGCGGACTCGATCAACAACTTGTCGCCGATTTCATGTCCTAAAGAATCGTTCACTTTTTTAAAGTCATCTAAATCAAGAAAAAGTACCGCCGCCTGCTCAGTATTCCTATCTGCTTCAATTAATATTTGTGTTAAGCGATCTAGTGCCAAAAATCGATTTGGTAATAGCGTTAAACAATCAAAATAAGCTTGATGACGGATCAACTCTGCATTTTTATGTTGCTCAGTAATATCACGAATAATAACAACGAGCTGCTGGTATTTTGACAAATAATTAATTCTAGCTTCAAAAAAGGATAAACCACGCGGCAGGATTAAATCATATTCAAAACTTATCATTTCGGTTTGTTTTAATGCTTTGGCTATATGGTTATGAAACTTGCGGGCAACGTCTTCCGGTAGTACATCAGTCATATTTTTACCAATAAATTTTTCAGGCGATACATAAAGGTCACTTATGTTACTGGCGTGATAATCTACAATCGTTCCATCACTTTCCATCAAGAAAAATAAATCGGGTATCGCTTTAAATATAGTCTCAAGCATCTGATCTTTAAAAGTAGCTTGTGCTTGTGCATGTATTACATCGGTTAAATCAATATCAATACAGTACATTTGTTTATTGTTGTATTGGTTAGTAAAGAGCACATGACTTGAGTAAACACATACATCATTACCCTGTTTATCAAGTAAAGTAAGTTCTGCTGCGGGTATTTCTACACCATTTTTTATCCAGTTAGTGTGCGCAGCAATAACAAACTCACACATGGGTTTGGGAATAATAAGGTCTTCTATTTGTTGCCCCGTCGCCTCTTCTTTGGTGAAGCCATAAAGTAACTCGCTGCCCTCGTTCCAATAAATTACCCGTCGATTTTCATCATATCCCTGTACAGAAATAGCACTGACTGCATCAAATATCTGATGCAATGGGTCGTTAATAATATATTTGTGGCTTAACGCGCTAACAGCTTTTTTCGAATTCATAACGTGGAGAGGCCCAGTAACTTCAATATATTAATAATAGACTTAAATAGGTAATTTCGCTTATGTAAACAAAATAAAGCTGAGTAATATGCATCAGAGTAAATGATGGCTATTAGCTAGTTATACATATGTTTTCGCTTATATTAGCCCTTCGGGGAAATGAGGTTACTAAGCTACTGATTATACAAAGCCTCTAATGTGCTCTGTGCTGCTCAAGCTGCTTTAATTAAAAACGACAGTTTTATCGGCTATTAATAATCAAATGCTCACATTACCATTCCATCAACCATGTTATGCAACAGAGAAAAACGGTATTTAATCGGATAAAAGATGACAAAATTTATTACACTGGCACAATGGTAACCAGATAAGTTCTGCTTTGCCTAAAGGTCAAACAGTTCCTAAAGTAATAATAAAAAAGGATATTCAATGAAAGCTATTTTTGCTCTGCTACTTATGTGTTTTAGCACGTTAAGTTTTGCTGTTGAGCAGGCCGAAGAAATTTTTAAACAATTAGCCCCTTCACTTTATCAAATACGCTTAATCGACAAAGCCAGTGGTGAAAAGTCTTCTATTGGCTCGGGTTTTCAAATTAGCAGCGATGGTCTTATTGCGACTAATTATCACGTTATTTCAGGTTTTGCCCGACATCCTCATAAATACACCATAGAGTATTTAGATAATAAAGGTAACAAGTCAGCGCTTACCTTAAAAAGTGTAGATGTCATTAATGACCTTGCCATTGTTCAACGTGAAGTTAGCACTGAAATGCCATATTTTCATATCGCGAAGCAAGCGCCGACAAAAGGTGAGGAGCTATTTTCGTTAGGTAACCCGCATGACTTAGGCATGATAGTCGTACCGGGTACATATAATGGTTTAAAAAATGAGTCTTTTAACGACCGCATTCACTTTACGGGTTCAGTTAACTCAGGCATGAGTGGTGGCCCCGTTGTTAATAAGAATACCGAAGTCGTCGGCATTAATGTTGCTACCTCGGGTAATCAAATCGGTTTTTTAGTGCCACACGACAAATTACTTGCGCTTTATCAGCAATATCAACAAAACCCACCAAAAAGCATTGAGCAACAAATGGCAGCTCAGCTTATGCAGAATCAAGAAAAGTTAATTACTACAATTTTGAAAAGTGATTGGCAATTAAAGCAATTAGGTCGAGGCTTAATACCTACTATTGATGTGCCTTTTGTACGTTGCTGGGGTGAGTCCAACTCAGATAAAGTCGATGCTCAAATAATGGCGGCCGTTGCAAATTGCGATTTAGATGAAAATACCTATATTTCTTCTGACTTTTTTACTGGCTCTTTAGAAATGGAATACCGTTATATGGAATCAGATAAAATTGGCAGTACTAAGTTTTATCATATTTTTGAGCGTCAGCTAAACCAAGTAGCACCAGGTAATCTAGCAGGTAAGGATGATGTAACTGAATATCAATGTCACCATGACCTTGTTATGCCACAAAGCAGCAATATTAATAATAAAGCCGTATTTTGTACTCGTGCTTATAAAGATTTCCCGGCGCTGTACGATGTGCTTTATATCGCTATTTCTGTCGACCATGAGCAATACGCATTACTCAGCCATTTCACCATTTCTGGCGTTGCACAAGAAACCTCACTTGCCTTTTTAGCTAAATTTATGGAGTCGGTTTCATGGAAATAATTATTGAAGAAATCAGTCATGGTCACAAACTCTTAAGTCGCCAAAAATTTGCTCCAAACAACATTACTATAGGTCGGGGCTACGATAACGACATTATCATTAGTGACCCTCATGTTTGTCCTGAACACTTGCAGTTGCATTTTAACGGTGAGCATTGGTTGGTTGATGATCAAGGGTCAATTAACGGCAGTTTTCTTGAAGGCAGTAAAGAAAATGTTATCCAACATAAAGTCAGTTCTGGCGATATTATCTCCATTGGTAAAAGCCAAGTACGCCTTGTTTTTCCTAGTCATCCTGTATCTGAAAGTATTGCCATTAGTCCATTCGAGAGCTTAATAAACTTAGCGCGTCACCCTGTTGTACTTGCACTTAGTATGACTTTATTTGCTTTAATTGGTGGTTGGATAATCAATTTAAACAATGCTAACGAAGTTTCGTTAACTCAAATACTTGTGCCTACCATTGGCTTAACCTTAGGCTTTGCCTTATGGCCTGCCGGCATTGCATTAGTGTCACACTTGACCAAACATGATGCGCGTTTTTGGACCCAAATGGGCATTAGCTTTATCTTTTTTAATTTAATGTGGCTCAGTGATATTTTTGAAAACATTGTGCACTTTAATACTTCCAGTAATTTTTCAATGCTCTGGTTGTTATCTATTATTCCATTGCTATTGGCTTTTGGCTTATTTTGGCTTAACTGTTATGTCGGCTTTCACATGACTTTACGTCGTAGAAATGTTGTCGCCTCATGTTTAATACTCTTGCTCTTTGGCGGCAGTTTTGTCATTCAAATGAGTAAACAACCTGACTTTAATCCGCGCCCGCAATTTGACACCACCATTATGTCGCCAGCCTTTATATTTGCGCCAAGTACTAATGTTGAAACCTTTGTTAATGACGCAAGTAAGCTCTTTGATAAAGCGACAAAAAGCGTAGAAAAAGACAGTAAAGATTAATTAGATAAAAGCTTAGTATTACTGAGGTTTAAGCATAAAAAAGCCGTCGTGGTTACGACGGCTTTTTAGATATTACAAAAGTGCAATAAGGTGTAATTAAGGTTTGGCGATAAAACCAATAGCTTGATAAACCTCAGCTAGCAATTTACTCGCACGCGCTGACGCTTTATCTGCACCTTTTCGCATCACTTCATCTAAGTAGGCTTGGTCATTACGAAATTGATGATAACGTTCTTGAATCGGCGCAAGTAAAGCAACAACAGCTTCAGCAACATCACCTTTTAAATGCCCATACATTTTATCTTCATATTCAGGCACAAGTTCAGCAACTGTTTTACCTGTTGTACATGATAAAAGCGATAACAAGTTTGATACACCAGGCTTTTCTGCAATATCAAAATAGATATTCGCTTGCTCGTCTGAATCAGTCACAGCACGTTTAATTTTTTTGGTTATTTTCTTAGTATCTTCTAGTAAGCCAATAAAGTTACCTGGATTCGTATCAGATTTTGACATTTTTTTAGTCGGCTCTAATAAGCTCATGACACGAGCGCCAAACTCAGGAATAAAGGGTTCAGGCACTTTAAAAGTTTCACCATGCAAGTTATTAAAACGCGTAGCAATGTCACGTGCTAATTCTAAATGCTGTTTTTGATCATCGCCAACGGGCACTTTATTGGCGCCGTATAATAAAATATCAGCGGCCATTAAAACCGGATAAGTAAACAAACCTGAGTTCATATTGGCTTCAGATTTAGACGACTTATCTTTATATTGCGTCATGCGATTAAGCTCACCCATTTGAGTGTAGCAATTTAATACCCAGCTCAATTGCGCATGCTCAGGCACATGTGATTGAATAAAAATAGTGCTTTTTTCTGGGTCAACGCCACAAGCTAAATATAATGCTAAACCATCTAAAGTTGCTTTGCGCAACGCTTCAGGCTCAGGGCGAACAGTTATGGCATGCTGATCAACCAGCATGTAATAACATTCGTGACTATCTTGCATGCTTACCCATTGCTTTAATGCACCAAGATAATTGCCAATGGTTAACTCGCCTGATGGCTGACAGCCGCTTAGTACAATAGGTTTACTCATTTTTTATCCTTGAAGTTTTCTTAATTATTTAATCTGTTAATTATTTAACGGTGGCTAATGCTGCGCGCATTTCATCAATTGCAACTTTGTAATCTGGCTTTGAAAATATAGCCGAACCAGCCACAAACATATCAGCGCCTGCTTTAGCTATATCTGCAATATTATCGGCTTTAACGCCACCATCTACTTGTAAACGAATATCGAAACCACTGGCATCGATTTTTTCACGCACTAAGCGAAGTTTATCTAAAGTAGTAGGAATAAATGATTGCCCACCAAAGCCTGGGTTAACTGACATTAACAAAATAACATCGAGTTTATCCATAACGAAATCTAAAACATGTAAAGGTGTTGCAGGGTTTAATACTAAGCCCGCTTTACAGCCATGATCTTTAATGAGCTGCAAGGTTCTATCAATATGATCACTAGCTTCAGGGTGGAAGGTAATAATATCAGCACCGGCTTTAGCAAAATCAGGGATCAGGCTATCAACAGGCTTCACCATTAAATGCACATCAATAGGTGCGGTAATACCGTAGTCTCGTAATGATTTACAGATCATTGAGCCAAACGTTAAGTTTGGTACAAAGTGATTATCCATCACATCAAAATGAATAACATCAGCGCCAGCATTAAGCACCTTTGTAACATCTTCGCCCAAGCGAGCAAAGTCAGCAGATAAAATTGATGGAGCAATAAGAAAATCAGACATAGTAATTACCTTGACAAAATTTGCGATACTTTAACTTAATTGTGCAAATTTTGCGACTTAGATCAGTCACAAAAATGTATATAACATCTTATATCGTAATCAAGTTCACATGTAGATTTCAACACCTTGATTAATTTCAGTATAAGAAGCATTAAATATTGAATACTTGCATCAAACGATGCCCTTTTTTGCACACAATCGATGATAATTGCACCAATTTAGTACAATTATACATTTGATGACAAATTAAAATTCAACTAAAAAACATGTAAAGCACTGATATATGATTATTTAATATAAAAATAGGCACTCAGGCACTTTCTTTGCAATAGCTACATCAATTATAAAAACTTAGTGGACTAAAACATGAAAAAATCAATTATCTCTCTTTCATTATCGACGATTCTAGCAACTTCAGCATTGGTTTCTACTTCAGCCTCAGCACTTGAAGTAGAAGGTTTAAGTGCCAATGTTGGTCTAGTTTCTCAATATATTTTCCGTGGTATTGTACAAACAGACACAGCCTCAGCTAGTGCCGGTATTGACTATGAAAATAGTGGCTTTTATCTTGGAACTTGGGCGGCGGACGTTCAAGACGGTTTAGAAGTTGATATTTATGGTGGCTACGGCGGAGAGCTAGACAGTGGTCTAGGCTATAGCGTTGGTTTTACTTCATACCAATACACGGGTGATTTTGATACCTCATATAACGAAATCAACTTAGGTTTAAGCTACGATATGTTCTCACTGACTTATAACGTGGGTGAGTGGGAAGTTGAAAATGGTCCAGATCAAGACTACGACTTCTTATCGGCTACTGTTGAGCATGAAGGTTTTTATGCTATTTACGGTACTTGGGGTAAAGACTTTGATGGTGATTACATCGAAGTAGGTTACGGTACTGAAGTTTCAGGTTTCGATGTTGGTATTGCTATTGTATCTAACTCAAAAGAATTAGCCGGCTCTACAAGTGACGAAAACCTAGTATTTAGCATAGGTAAATCTTTTTAATACATAGTTAACAGCAACTATAATTAGATGTATCAATAAAATATTGATTGGTTGAGTTAAAGCCAATCAATATTTTTTTATCGCTAACAGTTTTGTAATGAATGAAAATTAAAATCCTTAATCTATATCTCTAATTTAAGTCCTTAATTTAAACCTCAACTTAAACCTCAATTTAAACCATTGATCTTAACTTGCTGATGACGATGATTTAATTGTTGGCAAATAGTAACCAAATCGGCATGAATGCCACCAGCGGTTACATCACGACCTGCACCTGGGCCACGAATAATCAACGCATTTTCCTGATACCACTCACTCTTAATTTGAAATACGTTATCGCACGGTGTTAACTGCGAGAAGGCATCCGTTTCACTTAACTCTTCCAAACTTACCTTAGCTACAACCTGATCATCTTCGCTTATAAATCTTGCTACATAACGAATAACACAAGCTTTCTCTTGTGCCTGCTTTAAGCGCGACAAAAACATTTCGTCTAGCTCAGCTGTTCGTGTAAGAAACTCGGCTAATGATATATCACGTAGTGGCTCTGGTACTAAGCTTTGGCAATCGATATCAGTTAACGATAACTCAAATCCAGCAGCACGCGCGAGTATTAAGAGTTTACGTTGTACATCTCTACCTGATAAATCTTCTCGTGGATCTGGCTCTGTAATACCTTGTGATAACGCGTCATTAAGCAGCGTTGAAAATGGTGTCAAACCATCGTAATACTGAAATAACCAAGATAAAGTACCAGAAAATATGCCAGAGATTTCTGAAATTTTGTCACCACTATTAAGTAGCTCTTTAATAGTTGAATTAATAGGTAAGCCTGCACCAACCGTCGTATTTCCAAGCCAAATACTGTTACTTTTTTCTGCAGTTATCAGTAATTTTCGATAGTTTTCTGTACTTGAAGAAGCAGCCCATTTATTCGCACCAATGACATGTATGCCACGGGTAAAAAACTCTTGATACAAATGGCTGAAAGCTTCACTAGGTGTAATATCAACAATAATCAATTCATCGTATGGGTGACTGGTTAGCCACGCTAATAATTGTTCACTATCATATTGCTGTGCTTGTTGCTGATAATGTTCAAGCGCATTGGCTACATCTATACCATCGGTATTTATTAACGCTTTACTGGCACCAACCAAGCCAACTAAATGAACATTTTCTAAGCCTGAAACTCGTGCAATTTGTTTAGGTAACATGGTTAAAAAACGTTGACCAACATTGCCTAAACCAGCAACAACCAATGCAATATTTTTAGCGTCTTTTGTCATATCTGCATGAACATTATTGAGCACTTCACTCGAACAAACCTCTGGTAATATCGCAATATAACTATGTTCATTAAAAGAATGTAAAAAATGTAAAGTAGGCTGATGTTTTAGCGCTCTTTTAAACCTAGCGCGCATATCTCCTTGCTTTGCCACGCTATGACCCACAATAGCTATAATCGCCACTGGTTTAAAGGTTACTTCTGTGTCATGGCTTGCTAGCCACTGGCTAACCGACTTTTGTTGTGCCTGTGGTACAACTATGTAGCCTTCGTCAAGGTTATAACAAACCGGTGAAAATTCACTTACCGCTAACTCACCTGACTTGGCTAAAAAACTAGCAGACTTTGCTAATATTAAATCGTTTAAACTGGTCACTGAAAGCTCTTGCTTTGCTATTTGACCAAACTTGCCTATTTCACTACCGCTAATATCAGGTGCAAAACTGCTCGCAACATGTAGGTGGGTATTATGACTAGTTAATGGTTGTAAAGTTTTTGCATGTAAAACAGGATTACCCAAACGACCAAGTTCATTAGCTACAGCATTAGGCAAACGGTGTAGTTTTCTCGCTGAAGGTACAATGCGAGGATCAGCGCTATAAATACCATCAACATCAGTCCAAAGCGTAACATTTCGCGCTTGTGACAATGCTGCCATTATTGTGGCCGAATAATCACTACCGTTACGCCCCAATGTACACGTTTGCTGTTGTTTATTACGTGCGATGTAGCCTGTTACAACCACTAATTTATTCTGTTGGCGAAGCGCAGAGAATGCAGTTTCACTTACGCTATAGTCAATGGTGCAATTTTTTTCATCTTGAAGTAGCAAGAAATCCCTCGCATCTAACATATAACTTGGGCAAACACTTTCACTTAATACCGCTGACAATAAACGTGCTGACCATACTTCACCAAAGGCTAATAAGTCATTTTGATAACTTATAGGGTCATTGATTAATTTTTTTGTGCTGTCTGCAATTTCATCACTTAATAAACCATTAAGTCTGGCAGCACTGCTGGTATTTAAAAGCTCATCAATTAATGTGGCTTGCACAGTATTTAAATCAGCAAGCGCGGCAAGTAATTGCTCACGTAACGTTACTAATTCATTATTTTCTTTATTGTATTCAGCACTTAGCAACGTCGCATCTTTTAGTTCAACAGCTAGCTGATAGATATCAAACAATGCATCTGTAGTACTACCGTTGGCAGATACCACTACAATGTCGTTTATCTGGCAATGCTGACGAATAATATCCACTACACGTTCAATACATGCACTGGTGGCTAAGCTACTACCTCCGAATTTATGCACATTACTAGCAATTTTTACCAATTTATTATTTGCCGAATTAGGCGTTTCCGCTACATTAGGATCAATCATTTTATTACCGCAGGCTGACTGATATTGTCACACCACTTTTAAATTATTTTTAATACGCTTATATCAAGGTCGACCAAATACACGGATTGGCCAACTTTTGAATAACGAATTTAGGCTTGGCTTGCATCAAGTGCTTGCGAAAGGTCATCGATCATATCTTCGATATCTTCAATACCCACAGAAAGTCGTATTAATGACTGAGTTATACCAGCAGCCAATTGTGCTTCAATCTCCATACCCGCGTGAGTCATAGTGGATGGATGACTGATCAAGCTTTCAACACCACCTAATGATTGAGCAAGGGTGAAAAACTTTAATTTATCGAACAATACTTTCACCGCTTCAACGCCCCCTTTAATCTCAAAGCTCATCATGGCGCCAAAATCATATTGCTGCTTTTTAGCTAATTCATGTTGTGGGTGATCGCTCAAGCCTGGAAAATATACTTGTTCTACCGCTGAATGCTGTTGCAAAAACGCTGCGACAGCATTAGCGTTAATTTGATGTTGTTTCATCCGAATAGGTAAGGTCTTTAAGCCACGTAAAGCTAAGTAACTGTCGAATGCTGAGCCTGTTATGCCGATACAGTTTGCCCACCAAGCAAGCTCTTCACCTAATGCTTGTTCTTTGGCAACTAAAACGCCGCCAACGACATCACTATGACCATTGATATATTTAGTTGTTGAGTGAAAAACAATATCAGCACCTAACAATAGTGGTTGCTGTAACGCCGGTGATAAAAAGGTGTTATCAACAGCGACTAAAGCGCCTACGTTATGGGCTTGTATGGTTATCGCGGCAATGTCGACCAAACGTAAAAGCGGATTACTAGGAGACTCAAGTAAGACTAACTTAGGTTTTTTGGCAAGCGCTTCGCTTAATGCTGTTTGATCGTTTTGATCAACAACCACTAAGTTAAATTGCCCACGTTTGGCCAGGTGCGTAAATAATCGAAAACTGCCCCCGTAACAATCATGAGGGATCACTACTGTGTCTTCGGTATTAAGCAACTGGCAAATTAGATGAACGGCCGACATACCTGTACTTGTGACAATACCAACCGCACCTTGTTCTAATTCAGCAATAGCACGGGCAAATGTTGCGCGCGTTGGATTACCCGTACGTGAATAGTCAAACTGACGCTTTTCATTGAAACCTTTCAATGCATAGGTACTTGAAAGATGAAGAGCTGGAATAACAGCGCCATGGTGTTGGTCACTGTTTATACCGGCTCGAACAGCGGTAGTGGCTATTTTTTTCTCGCTCATGTGAACTCCAGATTGGATATTTTCTATATAGATGTTTGGACGTCTATCAATCTAAACGCTTTAAAGTGTGCGGTCAAGAACTTTAGACATCTAAACTTCTACACATTCGTTATTGACTCACGCCCCACAACCAGTAAAATCAGCTAGTAAGATAAAACTTATCGCAAACTGGTACACCAGAACAGCAATTTCTAAGTTTATCGCAATTAATTAAGCATAGAGGAATATTCATGGCAGAGTGGAATGGCGAGTATATTAACCCTTACGCCGAACACGGCAAAAAAAGTGAGCAAGTAAAAAAAATAACCGTGTCTATCCCTTTACGTGTGTTAAAAGTACTAACTGATGAACGTACACGCCGACAAGTAAATAACTTGCGCCATGCAACCAACAGTGAACTATTATGTGAAGCGTTTTTACACGCATTCACTGGCCAACCGTTACCTGACGATAGTGATTTGGCTAAAGACAACACACAAAAATTACCAGCAAGTGTTCGCAGAGCGTTAGAAGCACAAGGTGTAACTGACTTTAGTGAATACGAAACTGACATGGAAGAAGAAACAGAAGATTAATGGGATATAAACTATTAGGTTTATAAATGACAAAAGGCGCTTAAAGCGCCTTTTTTATTATCTGAAGTATTTACTGGTGAAATTCATTTTTAAATCTACCAAGTTGCATCATTTAATTGTAGTAAATCCCACTTCGTTCCATATAAGTCCTTAAACACGACTACTGTGCCATATTCTTCAACCCGAGGCTGTTCTGTAAACTCAACACCTTGGCTTTTCATGTGTTCATAGTCTCGCCAAAAGTCATTGGTTTGTAGAAATAAAAAAACTCGTCCGCCGGCTTGGTTACCAATTGATTGTTGCTGCTGATCATTACTCGCTTTCGCCAATAATATATTAGTCCCTTCAGCGTTCGGAGGTGAAATTTGTACCCAGCGTTTTCCGCCGCCCAAATCGGTATTTTCAACGAGTTCGAAGTTCAATTTTTGGGTATAAAATTTAATTGCATCATCGTAATCTTCAACCACTAAGGCAATGTTAGATATGCGTTGTTTAATTGCTTTTGTCATATACTCTGCTCTACTGCCTTGCTTGTAAATTTACTCTGGAGTTTTTTTCAGCATACATATCATTCTAAAGTTGTTGATAAATAGTTTTCAAAAACCGAAGAAATCCATTGTCTGTATTTAATAAGCTTTTAAAATCAAAAAAGACGTCAATGTGACGCCTAATTTGTAGTGCCAATACCGACACCCTATCTTGCTTTTAGCTACCTCAATAACTAACCGTTATAGTTTTCAGGCATCTCTAGTGCTGCAACACCTGAATCAACGGCGGCTTGCGCAACTGCAATAGCTACAGCTGAACGTAAGCGCGAGTCCATTGGCTTAGGAATAATATAATCTTTACCGAAGCTTAAGCTTTCAGTACCACTAGCGGCAAGCACTTCAGCCGGCACGACTTCTTTCGCCAAGGTACGAATAGCATGCACAGCGGCTATTTTCATTTCGTCATTAATAGTACGTGCGCGTACATCTAAAGCGCCACGGAAAATAAATGGAAAACAAAGTACGTTGTTTACTTGGTTAGGGTAGTCTGAACGACCTGTAGCGATAATTAAATCATCACGCGTAGCCAAAGCAAGTTCTGGCTTAATTTCAGGATCTGGGTTTGAACAAGCAAATATCACGGGCTTAGCAGCCATCAGCTTGACATGTTCCGCCGATAATACATTAGGGCCAGATACGCCAACGAATACGTCTGCACCATCAATAGCTTCTACTAAAGTGCGTTTATCGGTATTATTAGCAAATAATTTTTTATATTCATTTAAATCGTCACGACGGGTATGAATAACGCCTTTCGTGTCGAGCATATAAATTTTTTCACGTTGTGCGCCACATTTAATCAACAGCTCCATACAAGCAATTGCTGCCGCACCTGCGCCCATACAAACAATGTTAGCGTGTCGCAGTTCTTTACCTTGAATTTCTAACGCGTTGATCATACCTGCTGCGGTGACAATAGCAGTACCATGTTGGTCATCGTGAAACACGGGTACTTTACAACGTTCAATTAACGCTTTTTCAATGACAAAACATTCAGGTGCTTTAATGTCTTCTAAGTTAATACCACCAAAGCTGTCAGCGATATTTGCTACTGTGCTAATAAAGTCTTCAACCGTTTTGTGTTTTACTTCAATATCAAAAGAATTAATACCGGCAAAACGTTTAAATAATAATGCTTTACCTTCCATCACCGGTTTAGCGGCCATTGGACCTAAGTTACCTAGACCTAAAATTGCTGTACCGTTAGTAATAACAGCAACCGTATTACCTTTACCGGTATATTTATAGACATCGTCAGGGTTCTCAGCAATAGCACGAACAGGTTCAGCAACACCAGGACTATAAGCGAGTGATAGATCTTGGCTGGTCTCAGCCGGGGTAGTTAATTCAACACTAATTTTACCTGGAGTTGGGTATTGGTGATAATCCAGTGCTTGTTGTCTAAGATCTGTCATGTTAATTCCTAATGTATGCGTCTGATGCGAGAGTCTATGGTTGTTTTTTTTTAGTAATGTCACTTAATATACTATTGCAATGCGTTGGCTAATTTCAAGCTATTTTGTATATATTAATTAGCTACAAGCTATAATTAATATAGCTTTAAATAATTTATTTTTCATATAACTAAGTTGAATATTCAACATATATAGTTAACTATTCATAGAAAAATAGCACTTAGAGCGTCTTATCAAATGATATCTCCCTTAAAAGGCAGCTATGAGTGCAAGTTAACTGTTTTATATGTAAATCTATATGTTTTTGTATTATTTCAGGTTCAATACCAGAATTTAGCCTAAGTTAACTTCTGAATAGCTGATTATGTTAACTCGCGCTGATTTTAGCACACATCACCACTGGTTAACCTGATGAAATATTTTTTATTTTGAAGCTAGAATACTTGAGGTAGGGATATTATTTTGCAAAGTTATATTTTAGTTAGCTCAATGTGTTTGTAGCTATATTTCTTAGAAATATACTACTTAAACTTTATATTTACGTGGTGTGTATCTCATTAAATGAATGCACATTCAGTTTAAGGCTTGGGTAGCCATAAATAACTTTGAGGCTGGTATGACTGGTTACGCCTGTATAGTGTCGTTCTTGTCTATCTATGTATTAACTATATAGGTATACCCTTTACATCACCTTTCTTGTACATCCATGCACCCTCGACATACGTGCGTCCTGCACATCGTCGTTCCTGTGCTTCCTTGCACCCACGACATACGTGCGTCCTGCACATCGTCGTTCCTGTACTTCCTTGCACCCACGACATACGTGCGTCCTGCACATCGCCGTTCCTGTGCTTCCTGCACCCACGACATACGTGCGTCCTGCACATCGTCGTTCCTGTGCTTCCTTGCACCCACGACATACGTGCGTCCTGCACATAAAAAAACCACCTAGAAGGTGGTTTTTTATGGATTAAAACGTTGAGATTAAGTTATTCGTCAAACGGGTTCACTAAAATCATCGTTTCAACTCGGTCTGGACCAGTTGAAATAATATCAACAGGTACACCGGTAATTTCTTCAATGCGCTTAATGTAAGCTATTGCATTAGCAGGCAATGCATCAACAGATGTTGCGCCTACTGTTGTTTCGCTCCAACCTGGCATTTCTTCATACACTGGGGTAATTTTCTCATAACCTTCAGCTGCTGTAGGTGGCACAGTAATAATATCGCCTTCAGCTGTTTTGTAGCCTGTACATATTTTTAATGTTTTAAGGCCATCTAAAACGTCTAGCTTAGTTAAACAAAAACCACTAATGCTGTTTACTTGAACGGCACGGTGCATTGCAACGGCATCAAACCAACCACAACGACGTTCACGGCCAGTTGTAGCACCAAATTCATGGCCTACAGTACCTAAGTGATTTCCCACTTCGTCGTCTAACTCAGTTGGGAATGGACCCGAACCAACACGTGTAGTGTATGCTTTAGTAATACCAAGTACGTAATCTAAGTAAAGTGGACCAAAACCGCTACCAGTAGCAACGCCACCAACAGTTGTATTAGACGATGTTACGTATGGGTAAGTACCGTGGTCAATATCAAGCAATGTACCTTGCGCACCTTCAAACATGATAGATTCGCCCGCTTTACGCGCTTGATCTAGCATTTCAGAGATATCAGCAACCATGCCTTTAATGACTTCAGCAACGGCCATAGCATCGCTAAGCACTTCTTCGTAGCTTACAGGGTCAGCTTTATAATAATTAGTTAATACGAAGTTATGGTATTCCATAATTTCTTTTAATTTTACAGCAAATGACTCTGCGCAAAATAAATCACCAACACGTAAACCGCGACGAGCAGCTTTATCTTCATAAGCTGGACCGATACCACGACCTGTAGTGCCGATAGCTTTGCTACCACGAGCTTTTTCACGCGCTGCATCTAATGCATTGTGGTAAGGAAGAATTAACGGACATGCATCACTAATTAAAAGACGATCACGTACAGGTACGCCACGTTCTTCTAACATTGCCATTTCTGTCATAAGTGCTTTTGGACAAAGAACTACACCGTTGCCAATTAAGCATTTTACGTTATCACGTAACACGCCAGATGGAATAAGGTGTAAAACGGTTTTTTCACCGTTAATGACTAGTGTATGACCCGCATTGTGGCCACCTTGATAGCGCACTACGTATTTTGCTTTATCAGTAAGTAAGTCGACGACTTTACCTTTACCTTCGTCACCCCATTGGGTGCCTAGAACTACGACGTTTTTACCCATGTTCACATATTGGTAAGAAAATTAGGCGGGGATTCTATCAAATATCAATATTGAGTCCAAGCAAAAGTTGGTGATTTTTAGCGCGATATAAAAAAAGCGAGTGGTAGTGCACAGTTAGCAAGATAATTAATTTGCCGCCCAAAAAATTAAAAGCCCAATTATCACCAAAAAAATACCAACCTGACGAATAGCGCCAATAGGTTCATTGGCTAATTTTAAAACATAAGCGCGCCATTTATTCGGAAAAAGCGCAGGGATCAAGCCCTCAATAATGAACGCAATCGCGATAGCCATTAATAATGTAGTTAGCATTTTTCGCCCTGTTATTTTATTTTAATTACAAAAAAGCCATGACACTGTCATGGCTTTTCAATACTCGATTAAACGCTAAGCTTACTTCGCTTTTTTACTATCTTTTAGATAATTAAAGAAGTTGCTATCAGGTTTAACGACTAAGATATCACTCTTATCACTGAAACTTTTCTCGTAAGCTTCTAAGCTACGGAAAAAGCCATAGAACTCAGCATCTTGACTGTAAGAGTCAGCATAAACTTTCGCTGCTAAGGCATCGCCTTCACCACGAATTTCTTGTGCTTCTTTTTGTGCTGTCGCTAACATTACAGTAACTTTAGCATCAATTGTTGCACGAATGATTTCAGCTTGCTCTTGACCTTGTGAGCGATGTTCTTTCGCCACAGCGGTACGTTCAGCACGCATACGCTCGTATATCGACGTACTAACTTCAGTAGGTAAGTTAATCGCCTTGATACGCACATCAATGACTTCAATACCTAAATCTTCACGGCTACTTGCAGCACTTTCAAGTGCTTTCGCCATAATGTCATCACGTTCACCAGAGACTATATCTTTAATAGTACGCGTACCAATTTCGGTACGTAGACCATTGTTTACTTTCTGTTTAAGTAATGCACGTGCATTCTCAATTGAACCTGAGGTACGTAAATAGTAAGTAGAAAAGTCAACGATGCGCCATTTTACAAATGAATCGACCATTAAATCTTTCTTTTCAGATGTAACGAATCTATCCGGTGCATCATCTAACGTTTGAATACGTGCATCAAGTTTACGTACTTGGTTAATAAACGGAAATTTAAAGTGTAAACCAGGCTCATAAACTTTCATGTCGCCGGTATCACCATCACGTTTAATTTTTGAGAATTGGAAAACAATGCCACGTTGACCTTCAATTACCACAAAAACAGACGAAACCGTTAGCACAAGTATTAAGGCAATAATTGCCAATAGAAAATTCTTCATGGCTTAGTCTCTCCCATTATTGAAACGGTCATTACGACCGGATAATGTTGGTGCAGTATTATTGCTATTTGACGATTGATTTATCGTCGTCGGTGATGATGATTGTTGAATAGTACGTTGACCACCAGATTGCTGTTGCATTATTTTATCTAATGGTAAGTAAATCATGTTATTACCACCTTCAACATCAACCATAACTTTACTGGTGTTACTGTATACTTTTTCCATCGATGTAATGTACATACGCTGACGAGTTACTTCAGGCGCTGCTTTATATTCAGGTAATAGCTTGTTAAAACGAGCCACGTCACCTTCAGCATCGAGAAGTATTTGCGATTTATAAGCTAAAGCTTCTTGCTCTAAACGCTTAACACGACCACGGGCACGAGGTTCAATACCACGAGCATAAGCTTCAGCTTCTCGTAAAAAGCGAACTTCATCTTCTTGTGCAGAAATAGCATCATCAAATGCATCTTTAACTTCGTTTGGTGGACGAGCATCCTTGAAGTTAACATCAACAATGATCAAACCTAAATTATAAGGCTCGATAATTTTTTCTAGTTCTTTCCAAACAGCTTGACGAACAGCCTCACGACCACTCGTTAAAATGTCGTCCATGTTTGCGTGACCAACAACATAACGCAAAGCACTATCAAGCGATTCACTTAAACTTTCATCAGCATTAGTAACACTGAAAATATAGTTACGTGAGTCAACAACACGGTATTGAATTTCCATTTCAACACGCACAACATTCTCATCTTTCGTCAGCATAAACCCTGAAGAAGGAAGGTTACGTGTTGTTTGCATATCAACTGGAATAATACGTTCAGCGAACGTCCACTTCCAACGCAAACCTGGTTCTACCGTACCTGCGTATTGACCAAAGCGTAAAACAATACCTTTTTCAGCTTCTTTAATCGTAAAGAAACCTGCAAATACATAAACCAATATTGATATGATGAGTACAACCATGATGCCAATACTGGAGAAACTTTTTCCAGAACCGCCTCCTGATTTGCCACCACCGAATATACCGCCAAATTTATTGCCGATATCTTTTAATAAATCATCTAGGTCAGGTGGACCTTGGTTTTTGCCACCTTTATTTTTCCAGGGGTCTTTCTCATTATTCCCCGGTTCATTCCAAGCCATGCTATTCTCCGCTATAAAAATTAATGCGCTAACTGCTACACTAACGATAAAACACTGCGTTTCACGTAATATATCAGTCTGTTAAGTTTGAATAAAGTGCTCTATTTCAGCTTCATCTTGTTTTAGTAACTGATTCCACTCTCTGATAGGTAATTTTATGTTGATTAAACAATTACCTTCTTCATCATAATGTTCATTAGTAATACAATTTAACTCGTAAAGTTGACCACGAATTTTACCTGCAGATGGCGGTAAACACAGTAAATGTTGGATAATTTCTTTTCCTAATCGCTCTGAAAGCGCTTGGAATAATAATTCAATACCAACACCTTGTTGCGCTGAAAGCCACACACGAATAGGTAATCCTTGATCGTCACGGTCAATTCGCGGCTCTACATCATCTAACTGGTCTATTTTATTACAAATTAATAGTTGTGGGACTTCGTCCGCTTCTATCTCTTTTAAAACTTCTTCTACTTGTTCAATATTTTCACTGCGTCGCTCATCTGCGATATCAATGACGTGGAGTAATAACTCCGCTTCGCGTGTTTCGGTTAACGTGGCTTTAAATGCAGCAACTAAATCATGAGGCAAATGACGAATAAAGCCTACCGTATCGGCAAGAATAACACGACCAACATCTTCAACTTCAATTTTACGTAAAGTTGGATCTAAAGTGGCAAATAATTGATCCGCGGCATAAACACCCGCTTGGGTAATTTTATTAAATAGGGTCGATTTACCGGCGTTGGTATAACCGACTAAAGAAATTGTTGGGATCTCAGCTCGAGTTCTTGCTCGACGACCTTGCTGCCTTTGCTTTTCAACTTTACCTAAACGTTTACGAATATTTACCATACGTTCGTGAAGTAAACGACGGTCAGTTTCAAGTTGTGTTTCACCAGGTCCGCGTAAGCCAATACCGCCTTTTTGTCGCTCTAAGTGAGTCCACCCACGAATTAGGCGGGTACTCATATGACGTAATTGCGCTAACTCTACTTGCAATTTACCTTCATGAGTTCGAGCTCGCTGAGCAAAAATATCTAAAATCAATGTAGTGCGATCAACCACACGACATTCGCACAAAGCTTCAATATTTTTTTCCTGAGAAGGCGATAAACTATGGTTAAATAAAACAATATTCGCATCGAACATACGTACAGCATCAGCAACTTCTTGTACTTTACCTGTGCCAACAAAGTATTTTGGGTGCGGAGTATTGCGTTTACCCGTAACGGTATTTAACGCAGTAATACCAGCAGAATCAACAAGCATTTCGAACTCTTGTATATCTTCGCGGGTGTTATCATCTGGAAAATCTAAATGAACAAGTATCGCCTGCTCACCTGCTTGATACCTATCAAACAAATGAGCGACTCCATACAATACTAGCTTTTTGCATTAATCTTCTAATTCCTGATTCGATTGTGGGGCTGGCATAGTAGTTACTGCTCGCGCTGGCACTACCGTTGAAATGGCGTGCTTATATACCATTTGGCTAACGGTATTTTTAAGTAAAATTACAAATTGATCAAATGACTCTACTTGCCCTTGTAGTTTAATGCCATTAACTAAATATATTGCTACCGGAATACGATCACGACGTAACGCATTCAAAAACGGGTCTTGTAAAGATTGCCCCTTTGCCATTATTTGGCCCCTTTTGTTATTTTTAGTAAAAAATTAAATATTCAGTTCAAATATTTTATTAGAATAATTCAATAAACTAGCTGGTTACTGCGCAACTAATTTAATTATACATTAATGTCTACAGTTTGCTTACTGCCGATAAAATAAGTTTTAAATTATTTTCGTCTTCCATATGCAACCAATGTAGGTTTTGCCAACTTCTTAACCAAGTCAGCTGTCTTTTTGCTAATTGACGCGTTGCACAAATACCTTTAAAAACCATATCTTCATGAGTAAAGTCACCTGCCAAGTGTTGCCACATTTGCCGATAACCAACACAACGAATTGCAGGTAAATCAAGGTGTAAGTCGCCTCTTTCTTTCAAAGCGATAACTTCTTGTTCAAAGTTTTGCGCTATCATTTGCTTAAAACGAAGTTCAATGCGTGCATGCAAATCACTACGCTCTTTTGGTGCTATAGCAAACTGTAAAACATTTCCACTGACTATATCACCTTTTATTGCAGTTAATTGTGTCAAAGTATTACCAGACTTTCGATATACTTCGATCGCACGCGCAAGTCTTTGCGGATCGTTAGGGTGAATTCGCTCTGCAGAAACAGGATCAAAGCTTTTTAATTCTTCATGCATCGCCAGCCAGCCTTTATCTGCAGCTTCTAACGCTATGGTATTTCGAATATCTTGATCCGCTTCAGGAAGTGGCGAAATCCCTTCAATTAAACTTTTAAAGTACATCATAGTACCGCCGACCAATAACGGTATACGACCATTGGCTCGACTTTTTGCTATTGCCTTAAGTGCGTCATGACAAAAGTCAGCCGCACTATAGCTTTCGCTTGGATCCCTAATGTCGACCAATTGATGTGGATATGCTGCAAGTTCTTCTGCAGTCGGTTTCGCGGTGCCAATATCCATACCTTTAAAAACTAACGCTGAATCAACACTAATAATGTCACAAGGCAGCGCATCACATAATGCCATCGCCAATGCGGTTTTACCCGAAGCTGTAGGCCCCATTAAACAAATAACGGGAGGCTGCTGCTGGTTAATGTTTTGTTGGTTTAACACCTTGGTCATTATGGTATAAATTTACGCTAGCTGATTTATGTAAGATGTGAGGTCTATAGGGACAGAATTCAAGCGTAGTTGCTGCTCAAATTGACAATTAAAGTGACTTTCGCCATTTCGCCAGACTTGTAATGCATGGGCTTGTGTTAATTCGTCACTTACCATAAGTGCAGCCAATGCCATTTGCCAGCTAATTTCTGCATGCACTTCGTCACAGTGCTCAACATCTAACTGTTTAATTAACTTATTAAAACTATTGGCAATATCTTGATTTCTCAGTAAAGCAGGGAACTGTCGAATTTGAATTGTACTAGCGTTAATCTGGCGAATGTCCATACCAATATGTTGAAATTGATTTTCATTCATTTGTACGAATTGGGCGACTTTTTCACTAACCGATATTTTTATAGGAAGTAATAATGGCTGACTCACTAATTTTTCATGCCAGCGTTGCTTAATAGCCTGTAACTTAATTTGTAAATCAAGCTTATTTACCGACAACAAACGTAATGATTCACGCTGTTGAAAAACTAAATAATGTGGTGCCTGCCAAAACAATATTTTTGTATCGTTAGTTATTTCATTTTCCGCTGTAGTTAGATTACTCTCAGGTATTGGCATTGCTGAACTGGCTGACGCTGAGGAAGCCGTTTCTTGTATAATTGCCGGCTCTCCTACCTGTGAGTCTAACGCTATGGGTGTCATTAAATCACTGTAAGCCTTACTGGCTTGAGGGTTAACCCTATTAGTGTAATGCTGTCCTCTACTGCGCTGGTCTTGATGCTCATGATGATATTGAGGCGTTTGACTTGCCGGTTTATTACGGTCTGAAGTAGCGATGTCTTGACGTGAATCAGGTGAATCAGAGCGTGCCTTTAAAGGCGTAATAAAGCTCGAGGGTTGAGTGTCAACCTGCTGATGCACTTGTTCATTACTTGAAACAGGAAGTATTTCACCCGTAGAATTATCTACATTAAGCTCGAGCTCACTATGTAAAGCTCGGTTACAAACAGAATAAATAAAATCATGCACATAGCGCCCTTGATGAAAGCGCACTTCATGCTTTGCTGGATGCACATTCACATCTACTTCACTGAAATCGAGCTGTAAAAATAAAACAAATGCAGGGAAACTATCGCTGGGCAATAAGTCAGCATATGCTTGACGAATAGCATGATTAATAAGTTTGTCACGCATCATGCGTTCATTTACATAACTGTAACTTAGGTCATTTTGGTTACGAAAATAACTTGGCTGAGCAATCCAACCATGTAAATGTAAGCCTTCATGCTCACAGTTTATTTCAATAGCGTTATCAATAAATTTTTGCCCACACACTTGCGCTACACGTTTACTGCGCTGAGTATCTGTATTGGCACTACGAAATTGTTTAATAATTTTATGGTTATGTGACAAAACAAAGGTAATATCAAAATTTGCAAGTGCGATACGCTTGATAACTTCTTCAATATGAGCATATTCTGTTTTTTCAGTGCGCATAAATTTTCGTCTAGCAGGCGTATTGAAAAATAAATCGCTGACATCTATAGTTGTGCCGTTCGGGTGAGCAGCAGGCTTAACCGATACGGCCATATCGCGCCCTTCTGCATTCGCTTGCCATGCGGATTCTTGATTCTCAGGTTTCGACGTTAATGTTAAACGCGATACAGAACTTATACTGGCTAGTGCCTCACCACGAAATCCTAAGCTACTTATAGCCTCCAGATCATCAAGATCTTTAATTTTGCTGGTAGCATGTCGACTCAACGCTAAGGCTAACTCGGCTTTGGCAATGCCTTTGCCGTTATCAATAATACGAATACGCTTGGCGCCGCCTTTCTCGATTTCAATTTTAATACTGGTTGCGCCAGCATCAATACTATTTTCGACAAGTTCTTTAACAACAGAGGCTGGGCGTTCAACCACTTCGCCTGCGGCAATTTGGTTAGCGAGGCGAGCGGGTAATATTGCGATGGTCATACGAGCGTTAGTCTGCCTGTGGTATTTTGAGTGTTTGGCCAATTCTAACGACATTTGATTTGAGGTTATTGGCAGATTTTAATTGTCTGATAGAAACTTTGTAGCGTTGTGCAACAACAGAAAGCGATTCACCACGACTCACTTTGTGTTCACGAACACGTGTTGCCGCCATTAATGTGCCGTCAGGAGGGTTGCGAGAAAAATAATCATCAACAGCAATATATATCGCATTAGCTAGCTTTTGCTGATGACTACTGTTATTCAACCGTCTTTCTTCTTGATGATTAGAAATAAAGCCAGTTTCGATGAGTACAGACGGAATATCAGAAGACTTTAACACCGCTAAACTTAAGCGTTCAGGCTTATGCTTGTGTAATTTGGTTACTTTTTTTAACTGTTTAACCACATGCTCAGCAAAATCATAGCTACTGGCCATAGTGTATTCTTTTTTCATATCGCCAAGGGCAATGGCTAAGTTATTATCTTTGGTACTTCTAATGGTTTCTCCTGCACCGCCGAGTAACTCTGAATTTTTTTCTCTGTTTTGAATCCAACGAGCAAATTCAGAATCAGCACGACGCGTTGCTTGAACTAACACTGAAGCGCCGTTAGGTTTTGATGAGGTAAATGCATCAGCATGAATGGAGATAAGTAAATCCGCTTTTGACTTTCTCGCGAGTTCAGTTTTACGGTTATGATCAACATAATAATCGCCGCTGCGGATCATCACCGCTTTTAGCCCTTGCTTTTTATTGATCAAATGAGCAAGTTTTTGCGCTATTTTTAGGGTGACATGCTTCTCATAAGTACCTGAAGCGCCTATTGAACCGGGGTCTTCACCGCCATGACCAGCAACAATAGCAATAACAATATCGCGTTTACCTTTGCTGTTATCGTATGTAGCAATCGGTTGGCTATTCTTGTCATAAAGATCAATAACTAAGCGGTCACTGTACTGCCCTGCTGGCGCTAATGGAAATACCGACACTCTGTAGTCTTCAGCTAATTCCAATACTAATCGGGTAGTGCCTTTTTCTTTTGAACGACTGGTGCGAATTTTCTGGACTCGGCGATCCGCTTTAATGGCTGACATTAATTCAGCATTATTTGTACTATTTTTAAAGTCGATAACTAAGCGTTGTGGGGATTTTAATGAAAAATATTTAAAGTCAGGTTTATTGCTCAGATCAAAAACAATACGAGTATTTTCTGGCGCAGGCCATATTCGTACACTTTCAATACTGTTGTTTGCGTTAACCGTCGTTGCATAAACAAGCCAAAGCATGAATACAGCGGTTAATTTTTTTACAATACTGCTTAAGTGCATCGAATCTATTCCTTCGTGTATCTGCTTAAATTCTAATGCTGTTGAAACCAATGCATTAAAAGTGTTTTATTTTACCAAAAATGATAACAGTAATTCACCTAATGGCGTATTGGCTTGTAGTGACACTTGACGTTGCTCATCAAGATAAGCTAAATCAATAGTCATGTCAGCTTTTGGCAGCATACCTTGACCTTTTTCAGGCCACTCAATAAAACTACAACAATGGCTACTAAAGTAATCTCGAATACCCATGTACTCTAACTCTTCAGCGTCAGCTAAACGGTATAAATCAAAGTGGTAAACTTGCCAATCTTGCAAATCATAAGGTTCAACTAAGGTGTATGTTGGGCTTTTAACATTACCAACATGTCCCATTCCTTGCACAAAGCCACGCGTTAATGTGGTTTTTCCTGCGCCAAGATCACCATTTAAAAAAACAATAATACCTTGTTTAAGCTCTATTTTTACAATATCAGCGAGTTGTTTACCTAAAGCAATTGTCGCCAATTCATCGGCTAATATAAACGTTTGTTTTGTCACTATATTATTCATCATTTTGTTATGAGATATAAAGTATCTTATCTACTGCACAATTACCATTAATTAGCAGGTCAATTTAGGCACTATAACTCACGTTTTTGTCAGCATGTAGCCATCAGTGTTGGTAATAATATCAGCTGTATCGCTGTGAATACAGTCACACCTTTGTGACCTTGGAGAAAATATGGATTGATTTAATGCTTACACACTCAATTCTAAAAGCCCTGATCGCGAAATCATTAACTTTATATGATTTGTTTGCTATTTTATCTTCATATTTTTAGCACTAAAGCTCACTTAAATTAATCTTATAAGCGCGATGTGTTAATCTGTCACACTTTCAATATCACCTAAATTTTTTTAATATTCTGCAGCCATGACAACATCTGTTATTAATTATCAAACATTAACCGAAAAAATTAAACTTTGGGGCGAAGCGCTCGGCTTTTCACAGGTGGGCATTAGCGATGTTGACTTGTCTGAGCATGAAGCTGCTTTAACGCAGTGGTTAGAAAATAATTATCATGGCAACATGGATTATATGGCGCGTCATGGTTTAATGCGCGCTAGGGCAAAAGAGTTGGTAGAAGGTACACTTAATGTTATCAGCGTACGTATGGATTACTTACCTACTGATGCTAAGTTTGCTCGTATTTTAAAGAGTAAAGAGCACGCTTATATTAGTCGTTATGCCCTAGGTCGAGATTACCATAAATTAATGCGTAAACGCCTTAAGCAATTAGGCGAAAAAATTGAAGCTCATTGTGAAAACTTTAATTATCGTCCTTTTGTTGATTCCGCCCCAATATTAGAAAGACCTTTAGCTGAAAAAGCGGGCTTAGGCTGGGTTGGTAAACACTCGTTGCTGATCAACAAACAAGCAGGTTCGTGGTTTTTTCTCGGCGAGCTTTTGGTTGATATACCCTTAATTACCGATACTAAAGCAGAGAATAACTGTGGAACCTGTGTAGCATGTATTAAAATTTGCCCTACTCAAGCGATAGTTGAGCCTTACGTTGTTGATGCTAGGCGTTGCATATCTTATCTTACTATAGAGCTACGAGAAGCTATTCCTGAAGAGTTTCGACCATTAATTGGTAATAGAATTTATGGCTGTGATGATTGCCAATTAATTTGCCCATGGAACAAATTTGCCAAACTGGGTAGTGAAGACGATTTTAAGCCTCGACAAAATTTAGACAATATCGACTTATTAACTTTATTTGCTTGGAACGAGGCGACCTTTCTAAGTAAAACAGAGGGCTCACCTATACGACGTATTGGTTTTCAATCCTGGCAACGTAATATAGCCGTTGCACTTGGTAACGCTGACTTTTCTCAGAACAATGTAAATGCCTTAACCGCTGCACTGGCAAATGCTGAGGCTATGGTTGCAGAACACATTGAATGGGCATTAGCACAACAAGCATTAAAGCAAAAAGCGCTAGTTCAAGATAAAAACTTACGTCTAACGGCACGGTTGATTCGCTCGGTTGAAAAAGGCATGCCACGCGACGCTTAGTGATATTAATATTATGTAAAGTTTGGTTAAGTAAGAAGTCATTAATCTTTGCTGGTTACTTTTTGCCATTTCAACATTAAATCTTCAAACGTAACCAGGCTTTTCCCTTCAAGTTTATGGTGTTGCAGCTCAGCAATAATCTTTTCTGCTCCTTCCCGGAGTTCCTCTGTATCTTGGTCTTCTTGGGTAATTTTGATCATTATTTTTAACTGACTAAATAATAGTTTTATATTCTTTGGACTAAGCTTCAATGCTTGTTTTATTGCCTCAAGTGCTGGTAATAATCGATTTTTCTGAAAGTGCTCTACGGCCATGCTATTTAGTTCTTTAGCCGTAAAGTGTATTTCTTCACGTTGTTCGCTTTCTTGCGCAATATAACGTCGAACAACTTGGCTGTTTAACGAGTCTCCGGCAATTTGATTATTTATAGCAGCAAGCAAATCAATAGCATCTTCACGCATACCGAGTTCATGTAAAACTTTCACGCGATCTAAGTTATCTTCTACTATGCTAGTTGGCATAAGTGACATATGGTTATCAACCAACTTAGTCGCTTTTTCTCGTTCATTTCGAACATTGTGCAATCTGGCTTTTACTACAATGAGTTGTTGTTTAAAGTGGTTGGCATCGTGAAGATCATGTTCAAATTGCCTAATATAACGCTCGGTTTGCTGCAGTAACTCATTAGTGCTTTCATCAGGGGTTGCACACGCCAGGTCAATGCTTGCTCTAATAACATTAAGTAGTAGCTCAGGTGAGTCATGAATAGAGTTTTTCGCTTGTTGTGCAATGTTTTTAGTAGCGACATACTGGCCTTTATGATCATGCGTTAAGCGTGCTAAATCCCATGATTTTTTATTACGTTCTATATTTCGAGGAGCCAGCGCCATGGCTTTTTTAATTTCTTCATACGCTTGCTCGTAGTCTTCTTGTTCTATGAAGTACTGTGCCATCATATCGTGGGCACCAAAGCGTGTGTCAGGTTTATCAATTAAGGTTTTTAACATATCGCTAATTTCTTCTAAGCGCCCTTGCTTTAATAAAGCTTTGGCGTAACCCAAATAGACCCAAGAGTATTTATATTGTTTAAAGAGTTGAAAATAAAATTTCTCTGCTTCTTCAAATTCACGCAAAGCTAGGTATGACTCGCCTTTAATGCGGTTAATATTAGGATGGTAAAATGCGAGCTTTTCATTTTGTAGGTGGCGATCGGCAAAATAGAGTGCTTTGGAATAAGACTTTTTATCTATAGCATTGTTAATATTGAACAACACTTGCTTCACCTTTAATAGGGCAATAAAACGGCTGCGTACTTTTTTTATAGCCAGTGGCTTCGTCCAGAAGTCATCTGGTTGCAATTCAATAATAGAGTTAACTAATGACTCATTCGTTTCCGTACTAAGAAAGATTAAAACCGTAGTTTTAGTAACATGGCCTTTAAACTTTAATTCTTCTAATAAATGAAATCCGTCTTTGTCACTTTTAACATTAAAGGCGCAAATTACAATATGAAAAAACATTTCATCGCACAACCTAAGTCCGTAGTAGGCATTTTGTGCGCAACGCACTTCTTTAATACCTAAAGCGAATAAGCTCTCTTTCAAAATGCTATGAACAAGTAAATTGTCGTCTATAATCAAAACATTGAGTTGATCAAGTTGCGCTAATGTATTTTTATCGACTTCTTCCATTTTATACCTACTGGCTATTGACCTAGCACGCTATTTTTTTATCTGCTGCTGACGTTGCTCGCATAAGTTAAGTACGTTTTTCTTTGCGTTAGTATCGAGTTTACCCCAAGCCATAATTTCATCTATATGGCGAAAGCAACCTAAACAAACATCTTGCTGATTCAAACAACAATTACGAACACAAGGGCTAGCAACCGGCTCTGTTGACTGATGGTATTTTATATTCATATGGCTTCTGCAAAATCGGTTAATTCAACTATACATGGTTTTAGGTGATTTAATTGATTTTGCAATGCCTCATGTTGTTTAACGGATAATTCACTATCGTTACTATACTCATTCATTAGTAGAGTAAGATCTTCACATTGTGCTATTAAAGGCTTAGCGGCAATGACTTTCGCTAATTTAATTAACGACGATAACGTTTGATTGGCTAATGTATAATTTTTTTCATTAATCGCAGCAATAAGCGTTTGGGCATCAGCCGTAATATCAGTTAAATAATCGTCTAGCATAAAAGCAGCTAGCTCGGCAGAACCTTGATTTTGCGCATATTGATTTAAGTCAAAAGCATGTTTTGTGAAACTGCTTTCTTGTTCATGCTCATGTTTGTCATCTAATTCAACATCAAACAATTGCTCAATATCATCAATACCAACCTCTTGCTCAACCGGTATCGTGACTTTATTAACGTTCAAACTTGTTAGTGGTGATTTTTTACCTATTTCCACTTGAGCTAACACGGTATTACTTTCATTTGTGCCTATACTCATCTTTAACCAAGGTGATAATTGCGCGGTAAGCTTTTGAATATCTAACACTGGCACTAAGGGCTCAACACGCCACGTATTAGGTAACTTGTTTTTATCAATAATAGTCGCTTTTTTACTGGCACTAGAGTTTAAAATAAAAACACCACGACACGTGCTTACGGCTTCATCAATGGCGACATTAACGTCAGTAAATTCAGAGATAACCACTAAAAATCGCCCTGTTCCCCATAAGCGTTCAAGATGCTCCGGCTGAGAAACCAAAGTAAGCTTTAAACCAAGCCAATGCAGTATTCTAATTAACGGTTGATTTTTATTGGCTTCTTCTACGCCCACTAAGACCTCAACTTGGCCTGGTTCAAACCGATAAGGGAAGAAAATTTCAGGTTCAACCAATATATTCATCTGACTATTGCCCTGGAGTAACTGCTCAACATTGGCAACAAGTGCTTCACTAAACCAAGGTAGGTTACATAAAGAAAATAATCCAGATCTTTGCAAAGTTAGATAATTGAACGGCTGAATAACCAAAATTTTGGGCTGTATTTTAGTAGGCAAACTTGCGAGATGCTGTGTAATTAAGTCGTAATCTGATAAATAAACTTCCGAAGATAAAATAATGACATCAACAGAATTTTTAGTTAGGTGTTTGATGCTAAGTTGTCGCTGGAATAATAACAAGTCATGCATGGTTTCAACAACAGCTTTGCTCTTGCTCAGTGCTTGGCAAATCCTTTCACGATGAGGTTTTTCAGTTGCTATCACTAAAATCGAACATTTTGCTAACTTAACCGTTTTATCTTTACTTGTTTGGCTCAAACCTTCAGCCAGAGCAAAAGGCATGTCAAAAGTGAACTTACCTCCCTTATCAAAAGATTGGCATACTTTGTTATCAACATTAAATACCAGCTGCAAGTCCCTTAAATAGTTATCGGTAGCGTTATCATAATCTGCACTGACTTCATCATTAAACGCCAACTGGTCAATTACTTTTATTAACTGCGGCATCTGTGACGCATTATTCATCGCAAAGCTAACGCGTACTATTTGTTGAGCACTATTAACATCAATAACTTTCAGTTCAACATTAAGATCGACTCCCTGTTGCTCTGTGAACATTTTTTGGCAAATTGTCGTGAACATAGCCTGAAAAAACTCACTTTCAAGCGTTACCAAGGTGGCTAAGTTGTCATCCATATCGACATAAATATGATTACTATTTTGCGCTTGGCAAAGACATACATTTGCCAATGCGGTATGTATTTCATTCGCTAATGCGACGGTCGATAACGTTAAAACATAATCGTCACATCTTAGTTGTGCTGAGGCTCGTTGTTGCTCACTCCAGCTAAGGAGTTGATTTAGTGGCTGATAAGCATACTGTTCATTACCAGGATTTAAAGAAGAAACTTGTCGTTGAACCATAGCTTTACTTACGATAGCTAAGGTATCTTCACTGCTGTTAATAATAGCCAGTTTGTCTGTTTGATTCTGCTGTTTAAGCTGCTGCTTTAATTGTGAATTTTCATCTATTAGCGTTCTATATTCTTCTGTATCACACAAACTGCCACACCAAGTACCATCAATATATTCAAGTGTTAGTCGCATCGATTTACCTAGATTACTGGTGACAGATAATTTTTCAACACACTTGTTTTTCTTAGCATCTCTAGCGCTTGTTAATATAGCGCGAACATCAATTCGACTAAAAAAATGACGCCAATGTTTCTCGTTAGATTCGCCAGCTAATAATGCGCTTAATTTTCGCTGAAGTTTTTTTGAAGCTACAGGTAACTGCCAATAAAAATCGCTGGTATGACGCGACATAAGTGTATTATGAGCTTGAAACTGTTGCTGTTGGAGCTGAAAGTCAGCCTCACTATGTAAAGGTTGAGAAAGCTGGTTAATACTTTTAATTATGGTCGAAACCTCAAGCGCTGGTATTGGCGTTGATACCGCACCTGATGTCACTAGCTCTTCAACAACCGTTATACTTTGCCAACCAAAATGTTTGATTTTTCTCCGCAGGCTTATCAGTAAACATAGAAAAATAATGGCAATAAATAGAAAAACACCTGCAATAACACCAATATAGTATTTTGGCTCTAAATCCAGCTTTAAAATAGCTAATCCAGCCACTAGCTGTTGTTCTATAATTGAAGATTTAGGCGACTGAACGACAAGCACTTCATCAAGTAAGGGGCTAAGTTCGGTTTTTTGTCTTGCTAATTCAGTTTGTAAATCAATTGCCATACGTAATTGACCACGCCATTTTGCCAAAGTATTTTGCTCACTAAATAGCAAGGCATTAAGGACTAAAATTTGTTCTGTTAAAGCTTCTTCGTGTGGGGTTTTAGACACTAAAGTGGCAGAATGATCCAGCCAATAACTTATCTCACGTTGGGCTTTAAGTTTAATATAATCAAACTCAGCTAGATCGTATTGCAAATCAAGCTGGTTAAACATCACTAACGTATCAATCAAACTTTGATGTAATTCATGATTGACTTTTAAACTAGCAATGAGACGACTGAATGTTTTCGCGCGATTAATCGCGGTTCTAGCCGTAGATTTTTCGACGCTAATTTGTCGGAATAATGTTTTTTGTTCAACCGATTGTTCAGAAATTAACAAGGCTAAATTGTCAGCAATTAATGTTAGTTGAATGATGACATTATCTTTGAGTTGGATATTTCGTCGTTCATTTTCAGTCAACAGTGTTACATTTTCAGATTGTAACTTTAACTCCTGCAAGAGTTGTTCTAACCGTCTTCTATTATTTCGACTTGTATCAGATATTTTCTTTAAATTAGCATTCAAAGTTAAATAATTGTCTGCAAAAGTTGTAGCGTATTTACTGCTGATTATTTCACTGAGCAAGCGATCATTTTTAATCAGGAGTTGTTGGCGTTGATTAAATTGTTCAATTGCAGGTAATTGTTGATATTTAAGTTGGGTTAAATCTTGTTCATATTGATAGTAAAGCGAAAATCCAACAATAAAAAGCAGCGCAAAGCTCAACATTAATAAAGATAGTCGGCTGGTAAGTTGGCGATATAAGGGTAATGTTGAATCCATGAACGAGGACTATCCTAATTGGTCAAATACATAATGGGCAGTTTATAAAGACAAACCAACTCGATAAATTAACAGTATAGTGAAATGGTTTGGCTATATAACAGTGTATGGATTTAACGTTAATTAGCAACGATTAATCTAATAGGAGAAAGTATTTTTAAGTAAGTTAATGCAGTAAAAGTAAACGGACTTCTTTTTAAAACCGTTTACTATGCAATACAACACAACATATTATGGATTATAACTAAGTTATCAACTTATTATTTTTTAGTGACCCATGCCCATTGCATCAGGCACTCTATTGGCTGTTCACCTGACTCATCAGTAATACTTACTGCAATGTCCATAGTGCCTTTTTCTTCAGTTAGTAACGCTATTTGTTCATCTGAAATAACAGCAACGGCGGTTAAATCACCTTGCATTCTGCGCTGATAATTAATGGTCAGTGACTTTAATAACGGTAAGCATCTGTCAGGTAAGTTAATACCAAAAACGATCCCCGTAGCAGACTCAGCTAGCAGTGCCGCAGCAATCGCATGAACACCACCAATATGATTTTGAACTCGTTTACGATTTGCCATCAACATCGTCACTTGTTGAGTTTGAATATCAAGAATGCGAACCTTCGAGGTGTTCGCATATTTTACTTGCGAACAAAAGAGTTTCGTCAACAGAAATGAATGACTAAACTTAGGAAGTTTTTTAATGTTTACTATTGCACGACTAAAACGGTTTGCCATAAATACCCTTATAATATTGATCTAACTTAAGAGTGCAACATACTGGTCAGACCTGCAAGCGTTTTATAAATAATTAAGCACTTCTCGCTGTTCTTTAATAATAAACACCTTCTGTATGTAGAGTAAAACCCGACCTAATAAACGTTTTTGATACATTATCCAAACATAAAAAAGCCCCACTTAATTGCTTAAGTAGGGCTAACTATCGTTATAAATATACTAGCTCATACGTTTACGGCGTAAACCTAATAGTGCTAGTAGCATCAATGATGCATAACCTAACGAACCACCTGATGATTTTTTAACTTCTGGTGTTTCTTCATTTTCAACAATAAGTGCTGCTTCATCAATTCCGTCAGAAGCCACTGTAAGCATAAAACTCGTGCTAGCTTTATCTGATGGGTTTTCTAGATCAGCAACCGTTACAGTCACCATAGTTTCACCATCAAAGTCAGCAGCAGGCGTTATTGTAACAGTAGAGCCAGATTCATTACTGCTAGCTACACCTGTTACATTTGCACCACTTATAGTAATTGAGTTGGCAGTTTTCAATTCAGAATTATCTGCATAGTAAACATTAATATCTACAGACTCGTCTTCAGCAACCGTCATATCGTTAATATCAGTAATATCGATATTTGAAGGTGTTACCAAAGTATGCGTCATTACCATATCGGCCATACCGTCTACTTGGCTAGTTGCTGTCATCACTTGATCAGTACCAATTGCATCACGTTGAACTTGTGTCCACATGGTCACTTCGAATTGTGATGATTCTGGACCGTAGTAATCGAAACAAATCACCAAGCCATCGTGAAGTTTCTCTTGAAGATCATCTCGAGCAAACTGTTCACCTAAGAAACCACCACTAATTGGTCCACGAACATATAAAGGTCCTGTGAAACCTTGTAAACCAATACTACCACGTGCGTTTTGGGTACCAAAATCAATGTTGTCATAAGCAAAGTAAAGTTCATGCTCGTTTTTACCGTGTCGCGTATTAACATTGAAAATTAATTCGTAATCAAAACGATCATCTTTTTCTTCCCAGATAATTGGACGGTTAGGTTGCGAAGAGTCAATACCTGCATGTGCATATGTACGTGCATTATCTACTTCGATAATACCCCAACCAGATGATGTGCTTGCTAAAGAAATACCAGCCACTTCTGAGTATGTATTAATTAACGGTACACTCATCATTTCAAAACCACTAGTAGCCATTTCCCCTAAACCTCGAGCACGCCATAATGGACCAACTGATTCATATGGGAAGCTATTGTAAGGAAATACACCGTGGTATGGTGAAGGCCAACGTGAAGCCATCATATCAAAAAAGCCAGTACCACGCAGTGTGATGGCGTTTTCAACCCAATAATTCAATTGGTCAGTATTGTTGTAAAGATGGAATGATTTATAAAGACCGTTGAAAAGTACTTCAATAGGTAGCTCTATACCGCGGTCATAATTAATATTATTATTACCAACAGGGTCACCATTTTCATCGACACTTAAGTCAAAACCAGAGAAACTTGGGCCATAGTTAAACTCTTCTAAATCAACATAACCACCTGGGTTACTGTTACCAAAGTTTGGCATTAAACACATTTCGTCTTCAACGTTAGTAGTAACTATGTAACTCGGTGTTACTGTAGATGTATCTGGTTGCATACCTGAAATAGTAACGGTATTACCTTCAATAGTGACACTTTCCACCATGTCGCTAGATGAGAAGATATCTTCTTCGGTGATACTAATACCTGCTGGCATTTGTGCTGTAATAGTAAACGCACGATCAACACCAGTATCATTTGGCTGTACTTCAAACGTATACGGCACAACATCACCCGCACGAGCGATTGTTTGAGGCACATCTAAATGCACATCATTTTGACCACGCTCTAATTTAAAGGCTACTTTACCAACATTACCCGCATTAACCTCTGAAGTACCAAAATCTAATACAGAGTAATATATGTCACCCTCAACCATATCTGGCATATTAAAGTTTAATGTTGCACTTACTGTATTTTTACCATCAGTTGGTTCAACATCAAGTGTCATATCTGTTGCAATTTCATCAGCAATTACCGCAATAGTATAAGTGAATACTTCTGGCCCAATGCCTGGATATTGTTCAGTCCAGTTTGGTGCTTGACCAAGTAATCGACCTGAGTTGTATATAACCGCCCAATAAGTACCTTCTTCTGGTGAGTTGATATTACAGAAGTTATTAAACAAGATGTGATTCGAAACACATAGAATTTCTTCAAATGGATCCGGAGCGCCATTACCGTTGTAATCTTTACCAACAAAAATAGTCGCGTTACCTTTATCAGTTTGGCCTTCTAGGTCAGATTGAACCGTACCTAAAGACTCTATCATCAGACGTTTAGTACCCGCTGGCACTTCAATCATTTCAACCACTGTCGCTTCATCAATACGCATTGAAGTATCAATACCTTCAGAGCCTTTGGTCGTCCATGGGAAGTAACCATCATCATCTTTTGGTATTGCCACCGTTTTAACTTCAGCTTTTACTGGTGAGTAAACCTGAGTATAAGGTGTTGCTAATGCTGGCAATTCTATATCGTTAAATTGGAAACTACCTTCGTTTCGATGTGCTATTGCACGTAGACGAGAAGGCATACCATTTTTACTAAATTTAAAGGCAAGTGGTAGATGTGCTTCAGAGCTTGCACCGGTTGTTTCCGTTAGAATAACATCTGAGTGTAATTCTACTTCCGCATTTGAAAATAGATCTTGAGTATCCATAATAGATGCTTCAAAAACAATAGTCTGGGTGTCACCCGCTGCAACTGTAAACTCACTAGGAGATGCTTTAATGTTGACACCATTTTGTGGATATTGGCTACGAACATCAAAATTCCAGTTATAAACATCAGCATGATCAACTTTCCATGTGCCCGCTTTAGTCGCTTTAAATGTACGCGTCCATTGACAAGTCGGCTTACATTCAAAATTAACTAATTGTGGAATATTTAATCTATGTACTTGTCCACCGTTGTTCGGGTTAGCTGCACGGAAGTTTTCAATGCTTTCATCCATGATCAAACCCGTATCAATTGCTTCAGCAACGTTTATACGGCCCGCACCTGCTCGGTAAATAAAGGCATCACCGATATCACCATCAGCTTGATTGAGTCGTCTATATTTAACAACATTATCAGCCGTCAACATTAATGCAGATTGTACTTCTGTTGGTGTCCAATCTGGATGTGCTTGACGAATAAGTGCCATAGCACCAGCAACATGTGGTGACGCCATTGATGTACCGCTTATTGCGATATAATCTGCCGACCCGCCAGCTTCAGTAAATGGATGTTCATCGGCATAAGCAGCATAAATATTAACACCTGGTGCTGCTATCTGTGGAATAAGCATTTCAGCCGTTGAATTACTTGGACCGCGCGATGAAAAGTTGGCTAACCAATCGCCATTTGCTTCATCGTGCTCATTCCCAATAAACGTTTTCCCTAGGGAGATCATATGGCCTTTTTCTGAATAAGAATCAAGCCAGTCTTCTAAACCATAGTTATAGCCGTCGTCACCATATGAGGTCACTTCGCCATGCCATTGTTCATAAGTCAAATGGGCAGAAGGTAATGAATAACTAGAGATAGGCGTACTGTCACCCTTAGCATAATTGAACATAATGAAACCGTCTGCACCACCAGCTTTAACGTTGTCTGATTTAGCAGTACGTGCAATACCATTAGCATCAGTCAGGCTATTTCGTGCACACACAACGATTACGTTTGTATCACCCTCTGCTGCACCAACGATAGCCGAGCCATCTTTATAGAAATTAAAGGTGTCAGGTGCGTATTCTGTACCACAGTAACCGCTAGAATCACGGTCACCATTCATATCATCATAATCTTTCGCCCAAACAACAACACCCGTTATTTCGGTTTCATTGACTGAGCCACCCACACGACCAGATTCACTCCACCAAGGCACTTCACTGCCTAAGTCGCTTCCATCACTGTCTTGTGCAAAACCAGCAAAAGCAATAGGTGTCTCTACTTTTGTTTCTCGGTCATGTGTAGTTGCAGCAACACTAGCTAGCCAAGGTGAAGCATGATCGATTGAGCCAAAATATTCAGCAGCACCATCAGCTTGACCACCATTACCTGCTGCTACTGCAACAGAAATACCAGCTTCACGAGCAGCTAAGAAACCTAGTTCAGTACTATCATCCCACGGTGAGCTATTGTCTTGGCCACCAATTGAGAAGTTAATAACATCAACGCCATCTTTAATGGCATCTTCAATACCACCAATGATAGCTTCCCATGGACAACCAGCATAACCCGCGTCATTTGTTGCATGACAAACCTGATAAGCAACTACGTTGGCATGTGGCGCAACGCCAGAAAGGTTGAACATATCTTCTTTAACTAAGGTACCGTCAGAGGTGTTGACAAATTCTGGTAGCACGTAGTCAACATCTTTTAATACATTACCCGCCGCTGTCGAGGCAACGTGAGAACCATGGCCTTGATAATCTTCACCGATGGCAGGAAAACCTGGGATCATTTCTTCAAATGCATCAGTAATGACATCATAGGTACGAATACCTAACAGTTTGTCGTTACATAGGTTTTCTTGTCCTTCAACAGCACAAGCACCAGCATAAACTCCGGCGCCCCATGGGTTGGTATGGTCGTATCCATCATCACCAATATCAGCAAAAGAAGGATGGTCACTATTGATACCTGTATCAATAATACCCATGATAATGCCTTCACCTTTATATTCGATGCCCGCATCGGTGTTACCAGACCAGACTTTATCCGCACTTATTTTTTGTGGGCCAGCATCTGTATGTAACTGATAGGTTTTTGCTCGATGAACAAAAGCTACATGCGGAAGCTGAGAAACACGTCGTGCTTCATCTTGTGTCATCTCAACTGAAAAAGCATTTACCGCAGTGGTAAATTGCTTACGCACTTTTTTCGCGCCAACAACCTGACTCATGGCGTTAATTGCAGCACCCTGCTTTTCCATTAAGAAATTGCTATATGTCGTAATACGATCTGTGGTTGCTTTACCAGCTTCATATAAACTCGATACACCAACTTCTTTTGACAACACTTTAACGTGTGTTGCCGCTAAGCCTTTAATACCACCTTCATACAAAGATACTGGCTCATTAAGTAAACGCACAACATAAATATGCTCACCGAATAAATCGGCTTCTTCTGCAAATTTGTTTTGTTGGTTATTTAATTGAACATTGAGGCCATCAGCTTCTAGCATGCTATCGGTAAAAGCTTGACCGCTTGAATTGACTTGTAATTGGTTAATCTGCTCTTGCGTTAGGTTAGGTTGTTGCAGCGTGTTGATTGTATCCGCTGGTACCAAACTCGCAGCAACATACATTGAGCCAGCCCCATATAGGGCAGCGGCCAATGCAATAGTTATGCTGTTTTTAGTCACGTTGTTAACTCCATTGATTAGTTTTTATTTTGACCACTTCTTTAGAAGTGTTGCGTAATATATAACCAAGATTAAAGGACTAGAGTTATGTAATTTATGTAGCGTTTTGTATCATTTTAAGCCACGTATTAAAGTGACAAAAAATACTTTTTCGATAGATTAAAATGAAATATTAATTTCCAGCCTAATGAAAATGCAGGTCGCAAATACACTGCCAGTATCTACTTTAGAATAAGGATACTTTTGTAGGGTTTTGTACAGATGGATTTCAAAAAAATTAAAACTTTGCTAATCTAACATTATAAATATATTTGAGTAATTTTCTTCTGTGTTCACTAAAATTTTAACTATTCTGTTATTAATGATTTGTTTTTTTTCCTCTTCAAGCTTTGCGTTTGAACAAGAGATTGAAAGCAATGAATTTAACTTATCCATATACTTAGGCAAAGGCCGTATCGAGACGCCCCTTATTGATCGTGGTGATCTGAGTGTTAATATTTTTCCGTCAATTACTTATTATGGAGACAAATTTTTTATTGATGGTACGACAATAGGTTATAGCTTATTAGAAACAGATAATTTACTTATTGATGTTGTCGGGTTATTAAATGAAGACGGCATGTTTTACCACTTTGATAGCAATAAAAATTACACTCTCGCGAACATTCTTGGCTACAACCCTGGTACTGTTGGTAACAAATTCCCTGATTTATCCGGTTTTGCGACAATTGAACGAGATATTTCTTATCTTGGTGGTATCAGCTTTACTTTTATGACCGATTACTTCAACACACGTGTCGGCTACTTCCATGATGTTACCAATGTGCACAATGGCAACGAACTACACCTTAGCATTTCTAAAGGCTTTAACTTTGAATGGTTTAACGCGTCTATTGAATTAGGGCAAATTGAAAAAAGTATCAATCTGGTGAATTATTATTATCAATTTACCGAAGCCGAACTCCACGTTTTTAAACGCAGTGGATATACCGCAGAATCAGGAACCAATCGCTATTATAAGGTAAATGTTGAAGTGCCAATAAGTGAGTCCTTTTCACTTGTGGCTGCCGTCAAACATACACTAATAGGCGATGAAATTCGTGAAAGCATTCTCATTGATAAAGGTAACTTTATCACCAGTTTTATTGGCTTAAAGTATCAGTATTAGGTGTGATGATGAAAGTGATTATATTCAAATACATAGTTACTTCTATCTTTTTACTGCTCAGTAGTGCCGGTTATAAAATAAATGCGCAAGAGCTGGGTCAACTCAATAACCAATCTATTGCCGTCAATATTCAACCACAAGTTTGTGTTGTTGAAAAACAAAATCAACGCTGTAAAGAAATGTTAGTGTTAAAAATTAATTATAAAATTCATCAACGATTTTGTGTCTTCAATCGTAGTACGCCGAAAATAAAAACATGTTTTGCCCCAGAAGCTTCTGAACAGTTTATTTTTCAAGTAGACACAGATAAAACCACTCACATTATCATCGAAGATGAAGAAAGCCGACTTCCATTAACTTCAGCGATATTGAAAGTCGTGCAGTATCGTCCAGTAAGAAAACGCAGAAATTATGGTTGGAACTTTTTTTAATGCCACAAATACTTTGTAAACTATTACTCATAGAGGATGACCTTCCATTAGCATCACTGATTTGTCAGTATTTACGGGCTAAAAAGTGTGATGTAGTACATATTAGTACGGGTGCGGAAGTTAGCTTGCTGGTCAATCACCACGACTTTGACATTGTCATATGTGACGTGATGTTACCTGACATTAATGGCTTTGAGCTACTTAAAATTATTCAACAAAAAATGCACTGTCCTGTTATTTTCCTAACCGCACTTGATGATGACAAAGATCAAATTCACGGATTAGAAATTGGCGCAGCAGATTATGTAGTAAAACCCATTGAACCAGCGGTTTTATTAGCTCGTATTAACGTGCACATAAGAGAGCATCATAAAAGTACCTCATTGAAAAAAATTCGTTTCGATGATTTTGTCATAGATGCAGTTGCGAAGAAAATTAGTGTCGCTGGCGAAGTATTACCTTTTACCATTCAAGAGGTTGATGTACTTCACTTACTCGCCAATCATCATAACGATATCGTTGCACGAGAGGTACTATTTAAACACATTGTTGGCCGAGATTATGATGGTCTCGACCGCGCTATAGATTTAATCATGAGTAGATTACGCAAAAAACTTATCGACTTAACACTACCTCAACTGACTATTCGTTCGATACGAGGTAAAGGCTACATGTTAAATATAGATACCTCGAAATGAAGTACCAATTTTTTCGCTTATACGTTTTATTTGTTCTGATATCTGCCGCTATTATTTTTTCGTTTAGTGAAATATATACTTTTGTAAACAACAAAAACACTAGCTACCAAATTGATATCGAACAAATTTTTGAACAAAACAAAGATTCAAAAAAAACGATAACGATGGAAAATATCGCACGTAATAGCATTGCCTTACCTAACAGTTTAAGCACTTTACTCGATAACGGCTATGTTATAAAACTGGCGAATGAAGACGGTTTAGAATTTTATTATAAAAAGAACAACGCTGAAGAAATTAGTAAATACGGCCCCTTTTATCAACCAGAAAAAACTGATGACATTGAGTCTTTTTATGTGGTTTTGGTTTTTTATTCTGCACTTGCCTTATTATTACTTTGTTTTATTTGGCCGCTATTTAGAGACATGGCTAAATTACAAAACAGTGCCACTGCTTTTGGTGAAAAGCTCTCCTTTGTAAAAATTAAATTAAGGCCATCATCCCCAATATATCCTTTAGCTAACACCTATAATAAGATGGCCAATCAGATTGTAGAAACCATGCAAATGTATCAAGACTTATCGCGAACAATGGCACATGAAATACGGACACCATTATCCAGAATGAAATTTCTGTCAGAAATCATTTCTTCAACGGTTGAGGCTGAACATACCGAACGATTAAACAAAGATATTATTGAAATCCAAGAATTGATGAAGGAATATTTATCATTTGAGCGTTTGGAAAATCATCAATATTTAAAAGCTAAAAAAACCATTAATGTCCCTGATTTTCTTGATGGTTTGGCACAAAAATATCAATATATTGATAGTTCAATCACGATCCAATTTAACACCAAAGTCGTCAGTGCTTATTTCAATGATAAAACCATGACAATCGCACTACAAAACTTGATTAATAATGCTTTGAGATATGCACACAGCCAAATAATTGTAGAATTTTCAATTATCGGTGGCCGATGCTTGTTAAGTGTTTCCGACGATGGCGCTGGTGTAGGAAAAGAAGCGGAAAAATTGGTACAACCTTTTATCAGAAAAGAACCTGATAAAGCGACAGAAACGGGTTATGGTTTAGGTTTATATATTGCTCGAAAAGTACTTATTTGGCATCAAGGAACGATAAGATTAGCAAATTCATCGACACTATCAGGTGCACAAATCACCTTAAGATGGCCAAACAGAGCCTAAACAGTCGACTCTGTAATGCCATGGAAAACATTGAACAGTTGACGAGAAAGCATTAAAGCTTAAAAAAGTGTTGCTGATAAACCTTAAGTTCCGCAATCGACTCACGGATATCATCCATGGCTAGGTGGGCACCGGTTTTAACCACTTTGTCTAATACTTCTGGCTTCCAGCGTCGTGCTAACTCTTTAATTGTACTGACATCGAGATTGCGATAATGAAAATAATCTTCAAATTCAAGCATGTATTTATTAATAAAGCGTCTATCTTGTCCAATGCTGTTGCCACACATAGGTGATTTACCTTTCGTGACATAAGGCTTAATAAATGCCAAGGTTTCAGCACTCGCTTGCTCAATACTCGTTGTACTTTCACGACACCTTTGTGTTAACCCTGATTGGCCATGATGCTCGATGCACCATTCATTCATATTATTTAAAACATCATCACTTTGATGAATAGCAAGCACAGGACCTTCAGCTAACACATTGAGTTGGCTGTCGGTAATTATTGTCGCAATTTCTAAAATAACATCTGTCTTAGGTTCAAGGCCTGTCATTTCTAAATCTAACCAAATTAAATTGCTGTCATTCGCGCTCATTGTTATCCCTAAGTTAATTACTTATTATCAAGTTAGCTCCAATTATCAAAGCACTTACACGATGTAGTGTCTGTAAAAGGCGCAATTACACATGCATTTATATAATGCTTGGGTATATAATACGTCAGAATGTAGCATGATTAAAATTATTTGTCGGTAGCCTTATCAGAATAATACATAAATGCTGAGATAACATAAAAATGAGACTAACTTGTGGCTAAAGCCAAAAAACTGACCAAAGGTCAAGCACGGCAGATCAAAGCTAACCAAAGTAAGAAGTTACGTAAATCTACTGAAAAAGTTCAATGGCAAGATGATGAACTTGCTGCAGCCGAAACAGGTACTGTTATTAGTCGCTTTGGTCAACATGCTGACGTTGAAAGCAGCGACGGCATTATTTTTCGTTGTAATTTACGTCGCAGCATTTCGTCTTTAGTTTGTGGCGATAAAGTACTTTGGCGTAAAGGCAAAGAAACCCAACATAGTATTTCTGGTGTTATAGAGGCAGTTCACGAGCGAAATTCAGTACTGAGTCGACCCGATGTTTATGATGGTGTTAAACCCATTGCCGCCAACATAAGCCAAATTTTAATTGTTTCCTCGGTATTGCCTGCCTTTAATGCTGACATTATCGATCGTTATTTAGTCGCCGCAGAACAAACAGGTATAACACCGGTTATCCTCTTAAATAAATTAGATTTACTCGATGATAGCAATCGTGAAGAGATTGAAAAGCAATTAAATATTTACCGGAAAATAGGATACCAAGTTACTTACGTGAGTAACGAAACGGGTGAAGGTATTGCTGAGTTAAAATTACAGCTGAGCCAACATACCAGTGTATTTGTTGGTCAATCAGGTGTGGGTAAATCAACGCTGACCAATACATTAATGCCAGAGTTAGGAGTAATGACTAAAATTGTTTCAGAAAACTCAGGGCTTGGGCAGCACACCACAACGGTTGCTCGACTGTATCATTTTGAACAAGGTGGCGATTTAATTGACTCACCCGGTATTCGAGAGTTTGGCTTATGGCATTTATCACCTGGGCAAGTAAGTAATGGCTTTATCGAGTTTGACGAATATTTAGGTACCTGTAAGTTTCGTGACTGCAAACATCAAAACGATCCTGGCTGTGCATTAATTGCGGCTAGAGATGAGGGCAAAATTTTCCCGGAACGTCTTGCCAGTTTCCAAAAAATATTAGCCAGTTTAGGTGATAACACCCTAACCTCGCGCTTTAATGATTAAAACAAAAAATAAATTAAGGAAAAACAGTGTTAGATAAAATTAAAATTGCTTTGCAATACATGATGCCAAAACACGCTATCTCAAGACTTGTAGGTAAATTCGCTGCCGCTGAAGCCGGCTGGCTAACCACTAAAGCGATTAGCTCCTTTATTAAAGCTTATGAAATCAATATGGCTGAAGCAAAATTAAAAAATGCCACTGATTTTAAAACTTTTAACGACTTTTTCACTCGTGAACTTGAAGACGGTGCTCGTACCTTTATCGAAGATGCCAGTACGGTTTGTTATCCAGTTGATGGTGCTATCAGCCAACAAGGTCCGATTGAGCAAGGCCAACTTATTCAAGCAAAAGGCTTTAATTACAGTTTAGAAACCTTACTCGGTGGCGATAAAGCAACAGCAGCGCCTTTTCAAGACGGTGAGTTTTCATGTATTTACCTCGCCCCTAAAGATTACCACCGCATTCACATGCCAATTGCTGGCACCTTGCGTGAGATGATCTATGTACCAGGCGATTTATTTTCAGTTAACCCGTTAACTGCTAATAATGTGCCTAATTTATTTGCCCGTAACGAACGTGTTGTCGCTATATTTGATACCGAACATGGTGCAATGGCAATGGTACTTGTGGGCGCAACCATTGTAGCCAGTATTGAAACAGTATGGGCAGGTACAATTACACCGCCGGCCGGTAAAGATGTATTTCGTTGGCAGTACCCGACAGAGGGAGCAAGTGCTATAACCTTGGAAAAAGGTGCTGAAATGGGGCGTTTTAAATTAGGCTCTACCGTTGTAACTACCTTTGCGCCAAACATGGTGAAATTTAATCAAGCAGCCGGACCAGAAACCGTTACCCGTCTTGGTGAACATTATGCAGATTTAGTAAACAAAAATGAAAGTGCGTAAGTTACTCCCTTTGACTAAAGCCCTCAACACAGAGATCTTTAGTCAATGAAAATTATTGCACATAGAGGTGCTAGCGGTGAATTTCCTGAAAACTCACTGCTAGCATTTGAACAAGCCATAATACAAAACTGCGATGCTATTGAGTTTGACGTACAATTTCATCAACCTAGCGAAACTTTTATTCTTCTTCATGATAGTTACCTTGATGTTGATGTTGATGTTAAAAAAAGCAAAAGCCACACAATTGATAGTACAACAGGCAATATCAGCGAAAAAGTACATTTCAATCAATTACCTCTTAATGAGCTTTTAAACACTGCCACTGATGCTAAATATAAAATTTGTACGTTAACTCAAGCGCTAGAATGCATTAAGGGTCAATGCCAGATTAATATTGAATTAAAATCAGCAGCACAAGGTGCTCAACTTTTAGATCAAATTCAAAGATTAAGTCACCTATTAGTACAAGCAAAAACACAACAGTTAATTACTTATCAGCAACTTGTTATTTCATCGTTTAATCACCATGCACTTTTATTGGTAGCAGAACATTTACCTGAAATAACAACAGCAGCGCTCATCGCTTGTTGTCCCATTACCTACGCTGAATTTTGTAAAAAATTAAACGTTAAGATGTTAAACCTTTCGATTGAATGCCTAAACCCAGAAATTGTTAACGACGCACACCATAGAGGGTTGCAAGTATGGGTTTATACTGTCGATAATGTCGTTCAAATAAAGCAATGTCTTGCTTACCAAGTGGATGGCATATTTACCAACTTTCCACAGCGAACACGCGAAATAATTTCGACATTGAATTAGCACAAAAACAATAAAAGCATTACCTCCTGTCGGTTGTTTTTTTAAGATTAAAATTGAGCAATCTAGCATTTGCTATTGCTCATTTATTCAGCGCAAGATAGGATGGGTGATATATGATACGAGTAAGTTCGTATATTGACACAAAAACGCTGCAAATAATGCAACATAGCAATACCAAGCTGATGAACGAAAATAGCGTAAGCTTACGCCAATCGGTTTAGTACATTAATTAAAGATAAAATTACCTAAGGAATCTCAATGTCACGAGATAAATCAGATATTAAGCCTACAGAAGCTGAGCTGACGTTGCTTAATATACTTTGGAGAATGGGACCCGCTACCGTTCGACAAATCCATGAAACGGTAAGTCAAACACAAACGACTGGCTACACTACCGTATTAAAAATACTACAAATAATGCACGAAAAAACCTTAGTTATTCGCGATGAAAGCAACCGAGCACATGTTTATGCTCCGGCAAATAGTGAAATGGTCACCCAATCTTCTTTATTAAAAGACTTAGTATTAAAAGCTTTTGGTGGTTCTACGTCAAAACTCGTCATGCGTGCGTTAGATAACTCAACCAGCAAAAAAGAAATTGAAGATATAAGACAGTTACTTAACGAATTAGAACAACAATCTTAATTAACTTATGACTTAAAAGGTAACTTAAATAGGCATGTTTCAGGAAAGCTTAATTAATAATCCATTATTAGCTGCTTTAGCCATTACTCTTATCCATTTTTTATGGCAAGGAGTACTTGTTGCTGCGGTATTAAAAGCTTTACTGTCGTTAATTTCTTACCAAAAATCTCAACTACGTTATGCATTAAGTACGTTAGCCATGCTAGCAAACCTTATTTTACCCGCGGTTACTTTTTTCCTAGTTTATGATATCGACTACCGTCAAGTAACACACCTTGTGTATGCTTTACCTTTGCTTGATCAAAGCTTATATCTAGAGCAAATACAGACTAATGTTTGGTACATAGAGTGGTTAGAGTATTTACCATTATTGACCATTGTATGGCTTAGCTTCGTTATCGTATTAGCTCTTAAATTAATCATAGAATTATATAATGTAAATCGCCTACCTTTACAGGGCTGTTCTGCAGCTGATGCTACGTTGCAAAAGCGCTTTGATAGCCTAATTACGAAAGTTGGCTTATCAAGACACATACCTTTACTGCTTTCTAGTAAAACAGATGTACCTATGGCTATTGGTTGGTTAAAACCTGTTGTGTTGCTTCCCTTTAGTATGATCTCAGGATTAACCCCACAACAATTAGATATGCTGTTACTCCATGAGTTAGCTCATATTCGACGTCATGATTACTTAGTTAACTTTTTACAGACTTTGGTCGAAATTACATTATTCTTCCACCCTGGTGTGCGATGGGTTTCAAAACAAATGCGCAATGAGCGAGAATATTGCAGCGATGACATTGCGGTACAACACTGCGGCAGTCCACTCGCCTATGCACATACTCTGGCTGATACCGCGTCGTTATGCGTAAAGCATCGTCATAATACTATTCCCAACATGGCAATGGCAGCTTCTGGCGGAGATCTAAAACAACGGGTTGTTCGCCTGCTAGATCATCAACAACATTGTACAAAAACAAATGACTCAGGTAAGTGGTTAGCATCGATTAGTATTTTACTTACGGTTATTTTTCTTTTTTCAAAATACTCGCTAACGCTACCCATTATTGATTTACAATCAGGCAGTATTTCATTGTATAATTCTGCGGCTAAAGTTAATAAAAACTGGTCATTAGAAACAGCGATGATTATTGAGCAAGACAATAACAACAGCTCACTTGCAAGCCGTTTATTGGCTATAGATAATTCCACTAGTGCTGATTCATCTTCAATACCTTCTCAGAATCGCAAAGCACAAAAACTTAATTCAACGCTTCAACCTATCACTAAAGCCCCGTTGAAGTCGCAAGGCGTTGTCAGTGAATACACAACAAACCCTTATTACAATGAACTCCCCTTCGTTGATATGAATGTAAGCGATAGAAAAAATATTACCCAACACCAAGCTGAGTTAAGTGGCGCTTTAGTGACTAACCAACCACAAACAAAAACGCGTACTAAATCAATGTCAGATTTAGCCTTTGAGCGTACAGATTCAAAACAAAACATTGACAAAAACAATGCTTACTCCAAGCAAATTAGTACCTTGTTAAATGAACCAATAACGCCAAGTGATGACGTAATCACCGCGTTAAATAAAACTCAAGCTAGCAATTATTATCAAGCATCAAATCCCCTGAAACTGACGGCTAATATCAACCGTTTCAATCAAGCAAAATTAAGCAATAATACATCTGAAAACAAAGGTTTTCAGCTTAATATGGTTGCGGCTAAACTATTAAATTCTGCAGACCCTAAATATCCTATTTCTGCAAAAAGAAAAGGTATTGAACTAGAAGTTATGGTTGAGTTTGATATTGACCGAAATGGCTTGGTCAAAAATATTGAATTTGAATCAAAAAGTAAAGTGAACTACTTTCGAAGTGCCATTCGTAATGCAATGGAAAAATGGCGCTTTCTACCAGCCAAAGAAAATGGCCGCGCGGTAGAAAGCAAAATGTCTAAAATATTTTCGTTTAGTCTTTTAAATTAAACCTTAGCGGTGTTTACGCATTGTTAAATATTTTGACTGTTGCTCTGGCGTTAATACTTGCAAAATAGCATGGCGACGCTTTGCTTTTTCCATTGCCACCATTTTAAAATTTTTCTGATACTTGTCATAAATAACACTAAACTTAGTTTCGTCAAACTTGCCTGCTTTAAGCAATGAATTCATTTGTTCTTTAAAGCTAGAAAGTGATTTTTCATCTGCTTTCCTGTCTTCTTTCATCGCTACATAAATAGCCTTAATCTCATTACGTTGCTCAGACGTTAAATCCAATTTTTTCGCTAATCGATGCAAGTGTTTTTTCATCTTATCATGGTGTTTATTGCTGATTTCGCCCTCTATTTGGCTCTTTTCAATGTTATGAGCTTCACTTTTGTGGCCCATAGCATTAACATTAAGGCTACTGATACCACCAAGCACAAGTAGGCTGATCACAGCGTAAGGTTTGATTGTTGAATATAGTTTTTGTATTTGCATAATGTTGTTCCTCAATTAATTCACCATCATTATAATTTGTGCAACGAAAAGAAACGCAAACCAACGTAAATGTTTTGTAAAGATAGCAATTCGCTTTAAATTTATACGTTATCATGTCCTCTCGAATCAATAAGTTGATTCGTTCGACATAAACAAGTGATTAGCGAGAGCAACAATGAATAAGCACAAACTTTTATTAATCGACGATGACAAAGAGCTTGCTGAGTTGTTAACTGACTACCTTGCCACTGAAGGTTTCGATCTTATCTGCTGCCATGATGGAATTTCAGGGTTAGAAAAAGCATTTGACGATAAAATTTCGCTAATTTTACTCGATGTTATGATGCCAGGCTTAACCGGTTTTGAGGTATTAAAAGCGTTAGGAGGCAATCACAAAACTCCGATTTTAATGCTAACGGCTAAAGGTGATAATGCCTCCCGAATATTAGGATTAGAACTTGGCGCTGATGATTATTTACCTAAACCTTTTCAACATCGTGAATTACTCGCACGTATTAACGCCATTCTTCGTCGAATAAACATCGTTAAAAATAGCAAAGAGCAAAGCTCAGTGCTACAAGTTAACGGCGTAAAACTTAATCATGCAACCCGAGAAGTCAGTTGTCACGACCAGTTTATTGAGCTTACGGGTACCGAATACCAAATTATTGAGCATTTAATGGCAAAACCAGGCGAAATTGTCAGTAAAATTGAAATTTCAGAGCAGGTATTAAAACGTAAATTAAGTGCTTTTGATCGCAGTATAGATATGCATGTGAGTAATATTCGACGTAAACTCTTACCCTTTAGCCCTAATGACAAACTTAAAACTATTCGTGGAGCAGGCTATATTTTCTTAGCGGGAGAGTTAATTTAATGTTTAAAATACCGAGAAAATTCTCCTCTATAGGCGCTAAGCTGTTTATCTGCTTTTGGTTAATTATTATTTTAACCATTAGTATCACGCGATTAGTATCTGAACAATTTAGAACAAAAAGCTTTATTATCCCAACTCATCACTCCGATGTAGCCAAAGTAGAGCGAATCAAGCAAAAATTAACACTTACACCCGTAGATACAACCGAGAAATTGCTATCAACGTTATCAAGAAAGCCAGGCCGAGAATTACTGTTAAAAAATACTAACACCAATGAAGTCTTGGCTTCTGACAAATGGCAAATAGCTAGCTTACAAACATTTTTAACGCAAAATAATCTCGATAACCTTACGACAATTAAGTTTGAATTCTACCGTATGACCGGACCAGTTAACGTTGATGTTGCAGGTACTCCCTATCAAATTTATCTCGCTACAATCGACAGAAAACGCCTACCTGGCAACATAATACAACGTATTCCTACTTGGCTTCGTTTAGCTATTCCTATTTTTATTAGCTCTATTTTACTGTGGTTACTAACACGATCATTCACCAAACCGCTTATTGCCATGCAAAAAGCAGCGGCAAGTTTTGGTGATGGTGAATTCAATGCTCGCATTCCTTTAATTGCACAGCGTAATGATGAAATTGGTGCTTGCGCGGCAAGCTTCAACTTAATGGCAGAAAAACTAGCGCAGAATATTGGCTCGCATCAACGCTTGATGGCAGACGTTTCGCATGAGCTACGCTCACCTATGACTCGCTTGCAAATCGCTCTTGGTCTTGCCCAGCAAAACAATATTTCACAGGCTTTATTACATAAACATTTGCAACGATGTGAACTCGAAATAGCCAGACTCGATGAAATGATCTCAAGTGTATTATCCTTATCAAGGTTAGAAAACACCATCAGCCAATTGGAGTTAATGGCCGTAGATCTAAAGCAACTCTTAATCTTGTGTATTGAAGATGCGCAATATATGGCTAATGAGAAATCGATTAATATTCACTTTGACTATCAAGGAACCGCGTTACTGCAAGCCGATCCGAACTTATTGTCTAGTGCCCTTAATAATATTTTGGTTAACGCGATAAATTATAGCCATAAAAACCACCAGGTAACGGTTAACTTAACTAAAACAAGCACGTCATTTATTATTGAGATTATTGATACGGGTACTGGTGTTCCCATTGAAGACTTACCTAAGTTATTTGAACCTTTTTATCGCGTTGCTCAAGCGCGTGATCGTGCAACAGGCGGCACAGGATTAGGCATGGCGATAGCAAAGCAAGCCATTGTTGCGCATAATGGCATCATAAGTGCGCAAAACAATAACCAAAATGGTTTAACGGTTATCATTGAATTACCGATAGTGATCAGTAAAAATAATACACATGAAATTTAAATTACTATATTCATTAGTCTTTTTTTGGCTATTTTTAGGAACTCCATTAATGGCTAATGAAATTAGCGAAGAAAGTAAGCGAGCACTCACACCAAAAAAAGTTGCCGCTATTACAGCTTTTTGGAAAACAGTGCAGCAAGCGGCATTCACAACCGACGACAATATTAGTATTGCTTATGCGACTAATTTTAAACGGCCTGATAAACCTTACATTGTTATTGTTCCTGGCCGCTCTGAAAGCTATCTTAAATATCAAGAATTAGCGTTTGATCTCGACAATCAGGGTTACGACAGCGTCATTATAGATCATCGTGGACAAGGGCTTTCTGCACGTTTAACCCCTAACCGTTTTCAAGGTCATATTGATAAGTTTGATCAATACGCTCAAGATTTGCACCACTTACTTAACGTGGTTTTACCATTACAATATCCTGAGCATAATAAACAGGCTTATATGTTGGCGCATTCTATGGGCGGAGCCATTGCTTTAAGATATTTACAACTCTATCCAAGTAAAATCAAAGCCCTAACATTAAGTTCACCAATGATAGCTATATCAAGAGGCGGTACGCCAAATTGGCTAGCAACATCACTGATAAAAACAGGCGCTACTTTAAACCGTTGGTTTTCAGACACTCCATGGTATTTTTTTGGCCAAAACGATTTGAATAAAAGTACGTTTGAAGAGAATCGCTTAATGCACTCTTTACCACGCTTTGAGCGTTTTCAAGCGTTATATAAAGCACAGCCAGAATTAAAATTGGGCGGGGTAACATTTAACTGGTTGGAGCAAGCTATTCTTAATTCAGACAACTTACTTATTGATATTGATAAACTATCGCTACCCATACAAATGCTACAAGCGGGCAGTGAACATATTGTAGATAATGAAGCTCAACTTCATTTTTGCCAGCAACTGCATAAAGCTAATGAAAGCGCTTGCCCAGAAGGTCAACCTGAAATCATCGCAGGGGCTTATCACGAACTTTATTTTGAACTAGACCAATACCGTGACATAGCAATAGATAAAACCATTGCGTGGTTTAAGTCACATCAATAGTACTTTAACCACGCCTTTTTACTTCAGCTAACTAAATTCGTTTAATGTCATCGGTATTATCTTGATGATTAGCAGCAGACAACGGGTCATGATGAATAAACACTTCACACGGTGCTAGCGCCTCTATAATTTCAAGTTCAATAGCCTCACCTATGGTATGAGCCTCTAACAAGGACAACTCGCCATCTAGCTCTAAATGGAATTGAATAAATCTGTCAGGACCTGCTTGTCGTGTTCTCAACTCATGTAAACCATGCGTACCTTCATGCGCTAAGACAATTTTCTTTATAACCGACAGCTCTTCTGTAGTTAACTCATGGTCCATCAGTTGATGGACACTGGTCCAAATTATTTTACCTGCGCCCATTAACAAAAATATAGCCACCGCAACGGTAAAAAATCCATCCGCTTGTAACCAATAACCTTGGCTTAAAAACAATGCGGCTAACACACCTAAATTTAGAATTAAGTCAGACTGATAATGCAAAGCATCGGCACTAATCGCAACAGACTTTGTTTGGTGAATAACATACTTTTGCAGTACCACTAACATCAAGGTCATAACAATGGCAATTATCGAAACAATAATACCGACTTCAGTTCTCACCACTTCTTGTGGATTTATAATGCGATCAACACCATTAAATACCAATAACAATGCTGATCCTAAAACAAATGCCGCTTGTACTAAGCCCGCTAAACTTTCTGCTTTACCATGACCAAATTTATGCTCTTTATCGGCTGGTGCTAAAGCGAATCGCAAGATCACCACATTCATAATAGAAGCAAATAGATCTAAAATAGAATCAGTAGCAGAGGCCAGCATCGCGCTAGCATCAGTAACAAAGAATGCATAGAGCTTCAGCACTACAAGAATCAGTGCGGTTGCTGTGGCGGCAAAAGCAGCCAACTTAACCAAGTATGCATATTGGTTAGAATCTATCTTGTTGTCCGGCACTGAAATCTCCTAATGAATAAAGTTTAATTAATATTATAAAAGCAAAGCTTAAGCATTCGCCCTAAGGCCTGTATAATACCATTTAATTATACAACTTATTAAGCACTTGCTATGTTAGATGTCGTTTTATTTCAACCTCAAATTCCACCCAACACCGGCAATATTATTCGTCTATGTGCCAATACAGGTTTTAGATTGCATCTTATTGAGCCGCTTGGCTTTGACCTAGAAGATAAAAAACTACGCAGAGCTGGTCTTGACTATCATGAGTTTGCAGCGCTTAAACGTCATGCAAATTATCAATCTTTTATTGAATCTGAACAACCTAAGCGCGTATTAGCCGTAACCACAAAATCTACCGGTTATTATGGTGATATAAACTTTCAGGCAGGTGATTACCTTTTATTTGGTTCTGAAACGGGTGGTTTGCCTGAAGATGTTAGGCAGCAAATACCTGATCAAGATAAAATAAGAATACCCATGTTAAAAGACAGTCGAAGTATGAATTTATCAAACGCAACCGCTGTTATTGTTTATGAAGCGTGGCGTCAATTAGGCTTTGCAAATTCAGTTTAATAGACTGACCGTACATCCTGTACATAAAAAAGGCATATAAACTAAGATTTATATGCCTTTTTTATAATCTTGCAACGCACGCTATTCGAATTTACGGTCACGCGATAATAAATCGGCAGCGGCCAATCTTGCATCTTTGCCACAATAAAGCACCTGATAAACTTGCTCTACAATAGGCATTTCAACACCCATTCGTTGGGCTAGCATGTAAACTTCTTTAGTGTTTCGGTAACCTTCAACCACTTGTCCAATATCAGCAATGGCTTGCTCAACACCCGCGCCGCCACCTAAGGCTAAGCCAAAGCGACGATTACGTGATTGGTTATCTGTACACGTTAAGACTAAATCACCTAACCCTGCCATGCCCATAAAGGTTGATGGCTCTGCATTGAGTGCACAACCTAATCGAGTCATTTCGGCCAAACCACGGGTAATTAAAGCAGTACGTGCATTCGCGCCAAAGCCAATGCCATCAGCCATGCCGGCACCGATTGCAATAACGTTTTTAACCGCACCACCGAGTTGAATGCCAATAAAGTCTTTATTACTGTAAACACGAAAAGTGCGTTCACAGTGTAATAGATTCGATATATCGTCAACGAAAGCATCGTCTGTTGAAGATAAAGAAATGGCCGTAGGTAAT